>JAFQAM010000377.1 GCA_017416885.1 Clostridia bacterium
CCCTTGAGGACTTTTCAAAGAATGGCGACACAATAATAATCGCTAATAATTTTGACCCCTCTCTTGGCGTATATCAGGAATATTATATTCTTGCGTACTATACAAGCAGCGAGCTGAATTCGGGCGCGGGCGGTTATTTTGACGAAAACGGAATAGTGGTTTACCATGTGGATGCGTCGCTTTTCTATGAGGAGTATGATGGCGAAATTTACTATGATGTATATAATGACAACACAGACTTGGCAGGCGGACACGGTACGGTAAATAATTTAATTGAGCTTAAGGCTCACGGTAGTGAATATGTATATACTGAGGGCGAAACAATGAAAGCTACCACAGATAATACAGGCGCTGCTCTCGGTTATACATTTACGGTTATCGAGCTGAACGAAAACGAAGCAACTATTACAGTTAGCGCAAAATAGCGTGCCAAAAAATTGTATTTTACTTGACAAAGGACAAGCTTCTTACTATAATTGTATAGGAGATTGGCACTCAAAATAAAGCATAATGATTAAGGAGAACACAATGAACTTTATTAAGGTAAACACATACGAGGAATTAAGCGCACGCGCAGCAGCTATTATTTGCGGACAGGTTGCAATGAAGCCAAATTGCGTTCTTGGCTTGGCAACAGGCTCATCCCCTGTTGGCGCATACAAAAAAATCGCAGAAAAGAACAATACAGGCGAGGTTGATTTTTCAAATGTAAAATCAGTAAATCTTGACGAATATGTGGGACTTAATGGTGACCACGAGCAAAGCTACCGTTATTTTATGAATAACAATTTATTTAAGCATATCAATATTGATATAAATAATACTTATGTACCAAACGGATGCGCTACTGATGTTGAAGCAGAGTGCAAAGCATATGATGTTTTAATTGAAAAGCTTGGCGGTATTGACTTACAGCTTTTAGGCATTGGCTACGACGGACACATTGGCTTTAATGAGCCTGATACATATTTTGAAAAAGCAACTCATAAGGTAACTCTTGACAGTTCCACCATTGAGGCAAATTCCCGCTTTTTCGCATCCCGTGACGATGTTCCGACTCAGGCGATTACAATGGGTATGGGCGGAATAATGTCAGCAAAGAAGGTTCTTTTAATTGCAAACGGAAAGGGCAAGCGCGATATTGTGGAAAAAGCATTCTTTGGTCCTATCACTCCAAGCGTGCCTGCATCTATTCTTCAATTGCATCCGGACTTAACTGTAATTTACAGTGAAAATTAATTTAGAAAAAGATATGAAAAGATTTTTTGTAGGACTTATAATTTGCATATTGCTTATTGCTTCTCTTGCTTCCTGTAATAAGGAAACAGTGTCGCTTACCGAATGTGGCGAAAGCGTTATTTCCATAATGGCTGAAATGATTGTAAGTGACGGTTATAAGGAATTTTACGAATTTTCTATTAACGATAGTCAAAATGAGGTAATTGATAAAATAAGCGAGGGCGATTATTCAAAAGCATCAGCGGTTTATGAATTAGCAATACCTGAAGATGCATTGATTAATGATGTAGCCAAGGATGATTTTTCCGAGGAGCTATATAATTACCTATGCTTATCTCAATCATCTTCACTTGCCACCTTTATTAACATACATAGCGGTAATGACGCAGTAGTGGTATCATCAATTTTCTCAGCGCAGAAAATTTTTGCAAACGGAAATATAGATGAAATAAAAACATATCTTTTCGTTTTTGAAAATGGCAATCCCATTATGATGATTTACACTCCCGGTGATAACGGCGCATTCAGAGCAAGCGGATTTTTCATCATCAATGACAGCTTCGCAACCGATAGCGAAAGCGCAATCGCAAAATCCTGTGATGATGCAGGTATTAGAGGCGTGACAGTTACAAAAAAATAAGCACTAAACCAACTCGCAAGAGTTGGTTTTTTGTTTTGGCGCAGAGGAGAATAAAAATTTGAAATGAAAATAATTTTCAAAAAGTTGTGTCAAAATTGTAAACTGATGAAAATTTATTTTGAAAGGATTAAAAAGTTAAATTTGTAAAAAAGTGAAAATTATTTTCAAAAAAGCATATATGATTTTGCGATAATTTAATTGAAAATAATATATAAATTATGGATTTTGAAATATTTTTTCAAAAAATTACGGAAAATGTTGACAAAATAATAGTTTTGTGCTAAAATCGAAAATGTGAAAGTAATTTTCATTTCATATGAAAATATTTTTCATTTGATTTAAAAATAGTATGAAATTTTAATGTAAAAATGAAAATATTTTTCAAAAAGTGAAATTTATCACGCAAATATCAAGCAAAGCATCAGAAAGGAGGCAAAAGCTTGAACAGGACTTTATTACAGGCGCAGCTCATGTACAATGACATGGGCAGATCTGAGAAAAAAGTCGCTGACTGGTTGTTTTCTCACTCAGGTGAGTTACTTCCTTATTCTATAACCGATTTTGCCTCTAAATGCGAAAGCAGTGAGGCAACCATAGTTCGTTTTTCAAAGCGACTTGGATGTACGGGATATCAGGATTTAAAAATCACTCTCGCTAAGGAGCACGAAAAAAAGGTTATCGTTCCTATGATAACGAGCGATGACGATTGCTTCTCAATTTTTGAAAAGGTCTGCAACGATGCGTATATGTCCTTGGAGCGTACAAAGAAAACTCTATCGGCAGAAAGCATGACTAAGGCAGCCAAAGCAATTTCAGAGGCAAGGAGAGTAGTGCTTATAGGACTTGGCGCATCTGCTCAGGTGGCAGAGGATGCAAGCAACAAGCTTCTTCGTGCAGGCTGTAATTCAAGCGCATACGCAGATACGCATATGCAGGCAATTGCAGTTTCGCAGCTTAAGGAGGGGGATGTGGTAATCGGTATATCTCAATCAGGCTCATCTAAGGATATTGTAGAATCAATGAAGAGAGCAAGAGCTCACGGAGCAACCACAATTTCAATCACCTCTAAGGAGCGCGCGCCTATTGTAAGGCAAAGCGATATAGTGCTTCTTACAGATACAGAGGAAACAAGACACAGTACATTAGGACTTAATTCTCATATATCAAGGCTTATAGTTATAGATGCCTTGTGTTATAAAATTGTTTATCAAAACGAAGCGAGGGCGCATAGCGTAGGCGAAACAGAGGCTGAGCTTAAGTCTAAACGAATCGTCGATGAATAATGCGCGTTATAGTGGTCAGTGGTCAGTGGTCAGTGGTCAGTGGTTAGCAGTCAGCCGCCAGCCGCCAGTAGTTAGCTCACATTTTCGCAAAGCGAAAATATATCGAAAGACCGTAGGTCTTATATCGAATTTCACGCAGTGAAATATATCGAATTTGCGAAGCAAATATATCGAGTGCGAAGCACATATAAGCCGCCAGCCGCCAGCCGTCAGCAGACAGCAGACAGC
>JAFQAM010000042.1 GCA_017416885.1 Clostridia bacterium
GAAGCGAACAAAGGCAATATTTAATATTGCCAAGCGAGTTTATGCAGATAGACGGGATATTTACCGTCTAAAACCTTATTGGCTCGAGCCTACTGTGGCATTCCTTTATATAATATCATATATTTATAAATAAATCAAGTCTAAATAATAAAGGTAAAATCGTTGAATTATGGCGGAATATGTGTTATACTATTAAGAGTATGACTATGATACAGTGAGATGGAGGTACAAAATGGATTACAAATTCAAATTTTCTATTATTATGGCTGTGTACAATGTTGAAGCATACTTAGAGGAGGCTGTTGAAAGCCTTGTTAATCAAACAATTGGCTTTGACTGTGTACAGGTTATTTTAGTTGATGACGGCTCACCTGATAATTCAGGCGCTATTTGTGATGCTATTAAAGCAAAATATCCAAGCAATATTGTTGTTGTGCATAAGGAAAACGGCGGTGTTTCCTCTGCAAGAAACGAGGGGCTTAAGCATATAGAGGGCAAGTATGTTAACTGTATGGACCCCGATGATATTCTTACTAAAAATACACTTGAGAATGTTTATAGCTTTTTTGAGAAAAACTACAACGCTACCGATGTTGTGGGTATTCCTATCGTGATGTTTGGCGACACGAATGGTCCTCACTACTTAAACGATAAGTTTGCAAGAGGTACAAGAGTGATTAACCTACAAAAGGAGGTTAATTATTTTCAATTGTCCTGCTCCTGCGCCTTTATTAAAAATGAAATTGCAAAATCTATTCGATTTGATGAAAGCTTGACCGTTGCCGAGGATGCTCAGCAAATGATCAGAATTTTAATCAACAAGCCATTTTTAGGTGTTGTTTCAGGCTGTCATTACGGATACAGAAAGCACGCAGGATCTGCCCTTTCAAACGGGCTTAAAAAATGCTGGTATAATGACTACATTTATTCATTTATTTTACCGTCAATTGAATATGCCAAGGAAAAATACGGATATGTGCCAAGATTTGTACAAAATGCGCTTATGAGTAATTTACAGTGGCGACTTTCCGAAAAAGCAAGACCTGCTTGTCTTGACGAAAATGAGCTAAAGCAGTATAAGGACGGCTTAGCGCTTTGCTTCAAGGAATTTGATGATGATATCATTATGAAGCAAAAGCATTGTAGCAGTGATAACAGAGCTGCCTTGATTGCAACAAAATATCAAAGCAAGGATTTTATCACCAAGGAAACAAACGATATTTTATTGGGCTTTGACTCTCATAATCTTTCAAGGCTTTCAAATACAACATTCAGTCTTGACTTTTTAGAGATAAATGAGGATAGCATAATTTTGTCTGCCCGTAAGACATTTTTTACATTATACGGTAATGTTACAGACGGATTTATCAAAATTGGCGACAACACCGTAAAATCCACCAAGGTTGAATATATGGACCACGGCGTATTTTTAGGCGATGCGATTACCAAGGATGCGATTTTTGAGTTTATTATTCCAAGAGAGCTTTTAGCTAAGGAAAATAAAATCAGCTTTTATGTTGAGTGTGATGGAATTAATGTTGAAAATAAGAATATTAATTTCGGCACATTCTTTCCTTTACAAAAGCGATATAAATCATCATACTATTTTGAGAATGGCTTATTATTCAAGCTTGCTAAAAGCTCGCTTGTAGTTTCAAAAGCTAAAAACGCAAAAAAATATGAAAGAAAGCTTCTTAAGGAGCTTTGGAAATCAAACAAATTAGGGGAAAGAAAGGCTGTTTTTGCAAGAATATTAGCAAAGATTTATAAGCTTTTCCACAGAAAGCCCATTTGGATAATTTCTGACAGAGTTAATAAGTCGGGAGACAACGGCGAAGCGTTTTTCAGGCATTTAAAGAGCATTAAATTTAAGGGCGCAAAGTATTATTACGCTATTGGAAAATGTCCGTCATATTACAGCATGAAAAAGCTTGGAAATGTAATTGACTGTCACTCCTTGAAATATAAGATTATGCATCTTGCTTGCGAGCTTATAATCTCTGCCCAGGCCGATATTAATGTTTATGATCCGTTCCCACATTATTCGCAGCCATACAAGGATATAATTACAAGAAAGAAATTTATATTCCTTCAGCACGGAATTATCAAGGATGATTTATCCGATTGGCTGAATAAATACAACAAGAATATCACAGGCTTTATTTGCTCGGTAGAAAAGGAATACGAGTCTATTGTAAACGGCAATTATCACTATGATGAAAAAAATGTTTGGCTGACAGGTCTTGCTCGCTTTGACCGTCTATACAGAGATGAGAAAAAGTACATTACAATTATGCCAACCTGGCGCAAATATTTAATGAGCCATATTGACAATCAGACAGGTATCTGGCAGGAAAAGCCCGGCTTTACCGAAAGCAATTATTTCACATTCTATAACAACCTTATAAATGACAAAAGAGTGCTTGATGTGGCTGTAAAACACGGTTATACCATTTGCTTTATGCCTCATCCGAACACTATAACCAAGATTGATTTGTTTACAAAGAATAAGAATGTAAAATTCTATACTGTAAATGACGAATACCGCGAGGTGTATGCGCAAAGTGATTTGATTCTTACGGATTATTCGTCCTCGGTTTTTGATTTCGTGTATTTAAGAAAGCCAATTTTCTATACTCACTTTGATAAAGAGGAGTTCATAAAGGGCGATCACGCATACATCCCCGGTTATTTTGATTATGAAAGGGACGGTTTCGGTGAGGTTGTCTATGATTATGAATCAACGGTAAAAACTCTCATAGAGTATATGGAAAACGGCTGTAATTTGAAGGATAAATACAGAGAAAGAATTGACAGCTTCTTTGCGTTTAATGATAAGAACAACTGTCAAAGAACACTTGATAAGATTTTAGTGCTTAAATAATAAAAAGCCACGCAAATTGCGTGGCTTTTGTTATCTATATAGTTTTTCAGGCTTTTGTATAATTCCCGCCAAATAATCCAATGTAACGCCATAAAATTTAGCTAAGGTTATAAAATGATGCATTGGTAGTTCTCTTTCGCCTTTTTCATACAATGAATAATGTTGTCTTGATATTCCAAGAAGCTTTGCTATATCTGCTTGTGTTTTATCTTTATCTTCTCTTAAATCTCTTAACCGTTGATAATAGTACATAGCAATTTTCCCTTCTTTTAATATTATGCTAAAAAATTATAGCACGCATACAAACATATGCTCTTGAAATGCATACAAATATATGCTAAAATAAAGGAAAAGCATACATTCGTATGACAAAAATAAAATAAGAGGTAGGCTATGATTAAAAAATATAATATTGAATTAGAAGGACAATTCGATTTTTACGAGAGCTATTTAAAACTAATAGATAAAAATCTATCAATTGATTGCGTTCTAAGTGATAATACAGATGGCGTATTAAACGGCAATTTGTTGGAGTTCAAGCTACATATTAATGATTTAAATGCGGTATTATTTCAGGCAATAAAATATTTATCTGCTCGAAGAATAAAGGGAAAGCCTATTCCTGCAAATATCATTCTTATTTCCCTTAACGATGGAAAAGCATATATTTATAATTCCGAAGATTATATAGATAATATAGAAACAGTATATTTAGGTAGCGCTTCAAAGGATAATAGTGGATTTATAGGCGGTCATCCCTCTCAAGAATTGTATTATGTGGAAAATTCATATGATGAAGCAATCCTTATTTCTCTGTTGAGGCAAAATAAATTCACAAAAATTCACATAGACGAAAACTGCATTGTAGGTTGGGCTTCATCTTATTATAAGCAAAATCCAGAGGCAAGAAAAAGCGATTTCATCGGCGATTTAACGGGAAAAGTGAAAATTATCGGTGAAATTAGAAAGCCTGATAAATTTAAAGATTACATTTATCCATATGAAGGTGCAACAAATACAAAATTTCAATATTTGATGGACAAACTAAACGACTATATGCAAAAGAAAAATTTAGGTGCATTTTATACACCTAAACAATATGCTAAAAAGTCTTTAGAATTGGTTCGTGAAGCAATTAAGAGAGTGCCAAAAGATAATGATTATATAATTTTGGACAGATGTGCCGGTACTGGTATTTTAGAATTAGATTTGACAGATGAAGAAAAAGAACACACAGTTTTGTCAACCATAGAATATTATGAATACAAGGTTTTACTTGAAGTTCTTGGCGATAAAGTAAGATATATTATTCCCCCTACCGAAAAGGAAGATACTTTTAATCGGGGACTTGTGCGTGGTGCAGATGCATTAAGTAAAGAATATATAGAAAATCCAGTCATTAAAAAGTATCTTGATAATCCAAAATGTACAATCATTTTATTTGAAAATCCACCGTATGCGGAATCTAATTGAACAACAAAAATAAATAGCGATTGGAAGAAAAGCTATGTTGTGTCTGAAATGAAAAAGGAAGTTAGTGGCACAGTGAGTAATGATTTAGGCAATGCTTTTATTTGGTCGGGCTTCAAATATTATTTAAGACAGCCAACCGACAGCTATATTGTTTATTCTCCTGTAAAGTATTGGAAAGCACAGCACCTTGTAAATAAAAAATTTGTTAAAGGCTTTGCATTTAATCGCAGGCATTTCCATACCAATATTGATGCGTGCATTATGGTAGCGCTATGGGAAAATACCAATTGTAATATTGATAGGATCACCTTAGAGGGATATGATATTATAGATAATGAGATAAAAAAAGAGCCTTCTTTATTAGATGTGTCAAAAATAAATACAAGTCTTGCTGATGCATATTATGACAGAAAAAGCATTGTTGGAGATACTCTTGACGGAATATGTACAGGTTTGGACGGTAAAGAATCGTTCAAAACAAGAACTCGCGTTAAAAAGATGTATAATGACAATTTGATGTGTTTTCTTGTTGCAAACAGCACGGGGTTTGACAATCCAGATTTGAATTTCGGTTTAACAATAGCTGGAAGATATGATGGCAATGGTTTTTTTGTAAGAAAAGATAACTATCTTGAAAAGTTGCCTTTATTTGCCGCAAGCAGATATATTACATATAATCGCAAGTGGACCGAAAGAGCCAGAATAATGAAATCAGGTGACGGAAAAGAAAAGTTTTTAAATGACATTAAAAACGGAAAATTAACACAATTTCTATTAAAAGTTTTACTATTTACGATTTTTGAAATGCATAATCATGTAAGAACATTTTGGGGCAGTGACGGAAGGTTTTACAGGAATGAGTTATGCTTAGATACAACCAACGGTGAAACAATAGCAAGTCAATCATTAAAAGAGCTCAAAGCAAACGAAAAAGAAAAGGCTATTCTTAAACAATGGGATATGATTTTAGAAAATGCTAAAAAAACAAAAAATTATAATGCTTCTTTAACATATGGTATTTATCAAATTTTTGATGAATTAGACACATCTCATAATGATGTTGAAACAGATTCCATAATATACGATTATCCAGAATTACACGGGAATTTACAAACGCTAAAAAAACTTGTTAAAGAGTATTACAATGAGGAAATTGTTCCTGTTTTATTTAAATATGAATTTTTAAAATAAGCAAAAGCACGCAATATTTGCGTGCTTTTGCTCTATGAATTGGCTTCGCCATGAATTGCTTTGCAGAATGAAATGTGCTTCGCACTTGAAATGAAATTGCATTTGCAATTTCTTGAAATGTATTTGCATTTGCAAATACTTGAAATGCAATGCACATCATTGCATGGCTGGCGGCTATTAAAGCGCAGATATAATCGCGTTATAAAGGTCGTCATACTCCTCGTAAGCAGGAAGGCTTGGATAGTCGGCTTTGATTTTATCGGTGCTCTTAAAGAGGAAGCCTGCCTTGGAGTTTAAAATCATACCGAGGTCGTTATAGCTGTCTCCTGCGCAAATTGTATCGTAGCCGATTGACTGAAGCGCCTTTACTGTTGTAAATTTGGACTTTTCCACTCTCATTTTGTAGCCTGTAATTTCGCCGCTTTCGCTAACCTCTAAAGTATTGCAGAAAATTGTAGGCATACCTAATTTTTTCATAAGTGGGGCTGCAAACTGTGTAAATGTATCGCTTAAAATGATAACCTGTGTTTTTGCGCGAAGGTTGTCTAAAAATTCCTTTGCGCCCTCAATTGGTTCAATCTTTGCAATTGTATCCTGGATTTCCTTTAAGCCAAGACCGTGCTCCTTTAAAATTGCGATGCGGTACTTCATAAGCTTATCGTAATCAGGCTCGTCTCTTGTTGTTCTTTTTAATTCGGGAATGCCGCTTGCCTCTGCAAATGCAATCCAGATTTCAGGCACAAGTACGCCCTCTAAATCCAAGCAAACTATGTTCATTTCGCTCATTATTTTTTCTCCTTTTCTCATTTTGCGTAGCAAAATATATCGAATTGCGTAGCAATATTTATGCATTACATTGTATCACAAACAGTATTTTATGTCAATATTTCTTAATAAAAAAATAGAACGGAAATCCGTTCTATTTTGGTTTTTTTCACATTTCGTGTGTCGATATATTTGCTTCGCAAATTCGATATAATTTGCATATTGCAAATTTCGATATATTTTGCGTTGCAAAATTCGATATATTTTTGCGTTGCAAAAATGTGTGACGCACTAAAGTGCGTCAACATAATCGCAAGCGGCAAGGGCGGCAATTGCGCCGTCGGCGCAAGCGGTTGCTACCTGTCTTATGCGCTTTTTACGGCAGTCGCCTGCTACGAAAACGCCCTCTGTTTTTGTAAGGCAATTTTCCTCGCTATCCGCATAGCCATAATTATCAAGGCTTAATACATTTGCAAACGCTTCATTTTGTGGGATAAGACCGATTGCAACGAAAAGCCCGTCAATATCAAGTGATAATTTTTCACCTGTGGCTGTCTTTTCTATGGTGATTTTATTAAGCTCGCCTTCGCCGTGTAATGCAAAAAGCGTTGCGCCCGTTATAATTTCAACATTTGATTTTTCGCTAAGTCTTTCCTGAAGCTTCTTTTCGCCTGTTAAAAAGTCAAGGTTCTGGATTACATAAACCTTGCTTGCAAGGTCGGAAAGCAAAATTGCTTCTTGTAAAGCTGAGTTGCCGCCGCCTAAAACGGCTACTGTTTTATTCTCATAAAATGCTCCGTCACATACGGCGCAGAATGAAATTCCGTTGCCTATGTAATCGGCGTCTCCCTTTACTCCCGGTAAGCGATGCTTAGCTCCTGTTGCGATAATTACGGCTTTACACTCGTACTCGCCGCTATCGGTAACTACTGTTTTGATTTTGCCGTCCTTAATTTCTGTAACCTCGCAAGGCTCAATATCTGCTCCCTGCTCCAATACCTGTTCAACTAATTTATCGGCAAATTCATTTCCTGTAAGGGAAATAAAGCCGGGGATATTTTCAACCTTTGGCGAATAGGTGATTTGTCCGCCAAAAGCACCCTTTTCCATAACTAAAACTGTTTTATTGGCTCTTCTTGCGTAAAGCGCCGCGGTAAGTCCCGCAGGACCTGCGCCTACTATTATAATATCGTATATCATTTTTACCTCATTTTAGTGGTTAGCAGTTAGTGGTTAGTGGTTAGCGGTTAGTTCTCATTTTGCGAAGCAAAATATATCGAATTTGCGTAGCAAATATATCGAGTGCGTAGCACATATTAGCGGCTAACCGCTGACGGCTAACATCTATATTAAAGCTTGCGCAGATTACTCTACGCAAGCTTTAATATTATGCTAAAAACTTTTTAATATCGGATACGCCTACATACTTTTCTACATTACCGTCCTTAACTACAACAAGTGTTGGCGCTTGCTTGATTGCAAATGCTTCAACTAATTCCTTGTTTTCGTTAGCAAGTAATGCTTCGTACTTAACACCTGCTTTATCAAGTAAAGCGATTGCTATTTTACAGTTTGGACATGTTGCGGTTTTGAATAGGTATATGCCGTCTTGAACATTTACGCAGCTTGTACATTCCTCTGCTTTTTCGGTTGGCTTACCGTTTCTTTTGCAAACAGATGTTTCAATATTATATACTGCTCTGTCCTTGTATTCCTGGCTCTTTCCGTCATTCCAGTTCTGAACAGGACGGTAGTAGCCTGTAATACGGCTATAAACCTCTGTCTTTTCGCCACACTCAGGGCAAACATACTCCTCGCCTGCGATATAGCCGTGGTTCTTACATACTGAGTATGTTGGGGACATTGTGTAGTATGGAAGCTTATAGTTTTCTGCAATCTTTCTGACTAAGTTAGCTGCCGCCTTCCAATCAGGAAGCTTTTCGCCTAAGAATGCGTGGAATACTGTTCCTGAGGTATAAAGTGTCTGAAGCTCGTCCTGAATATCAAGAGCTGTAAAGATATCCTCTGTATAGCCAACAGGCAGGTGTGATGAGTTTGTATAATACGGTGTACCGCCCTTTCCTGTTGCCGCGTGGATAATGTCAGGATATTTCTTAACATCGTGCTTAGCAAGACGGAAGGATGTGGATTCTGCAGGAGTTGCCTCAAGGTTGTAAAGGTCGCCGTATTTTTCCTGGTAGTCGCTAAGGCGCTCTCTCATATGGTTGAGAACATCCTTTGTGAACTTTTGCGCCTTTTCGTGTGTTAAGTCTTCTTTAATCCAATTAGCATTTAAGCAAGCCTCGTTCATACCAACAAGACCGATTGTGCTGAAGTGGTTAGCGAATGTGCCAAGGTATCTCTTTGTGTATGGATATAAGCCATTGTCAAGAAGCTTTGTGATAACTGTTCTCTTAACCTTAAGTGAACGGGCTGAAATATCCATAAGCTTGTTAAGACGGTTATAGAAGTCCTTTTCATCCTTTGCAAGATAAGCAATTCTTGGCATATTGATTGTTACAACGCCTACTGAGCCTGTGGATTCACCGCTACCGAAGAAGCCGCCTGACTTCTTTCTGAGCTCACGAAGGTCAAGTCTTAAACGGCAGCACATTGAACGAACATCGCTTGGCTCCATATCGCTGTTGATATAGTTGGAGAAATAGGGAGTACCGTACTTGGCGGTCATCTCAAAGAGCAGTTTATTATTCTCGGTTTCAGACCAATCGAAATCGGAAGTGATGGAATAGGTGGGAATGGGATATTGGAAGCCGCGAC
>JAFQAM010000378.1 GCA_017416885.1 Clostridia bacterium
ACCGTTACATTAATTCCGTATCTTGCTGCCTCGCATAATAAATATGTAAGACGGTAGTAGCCTGTTTCAAGGTCATAATCCTTATCGTAAAGATTTTTCAGGTTGCCGTATTCCTCGCTATCTTCATCAAGGCAAGCAGAGAGTGAGCCTGATATACGGTATGAGGACAAGCAAATATCCACATTTTTGTCGGGATATTTTTTCTTATACTGAATAGCCTGATAAACCATTTGGATTTGGGCAAAGTTAGGATTGTTTTGCACCTCGTTTTTTGCGCGGAATGAGGTATAAATTGTTACATCCTTGCCGTTGATATTTTCATAAACTATTTCGTTTCTGCTTAAATAGTTATTGTCAAGTATCTCTAAAACCTCATCGCGCTTGTTTAGCTGGTCAATAGTCAGAGGCTTTTCCGGCTCCTTGTCGGGCTTTTCATCGTCCGTATCGGTATCTATGCTTGTATCTGTGCTTGTATCGGTGTTTACAACATCCGATTCAGTATCGGATGATGTAGTGCCGTTACAGGCTATAAGTGAAAAGCAGCTTAAAATTGTCAAAAAACAGAGTAGTAATGCAATAAATTTATTAAATTTTCTCATTTTTCCTCTTATTCTGTAATTGCAACGATTTTTGTTGCGTCATTAATTCCGCCCTCCGGATAGGTGAAGTTTTCTGTATTGATGCTTACCTTTGCAGAGCAGTAAAGCTCTTTTCCGTTCGCGTCATCGTTTTCTCCAACTGTACCGCTATGAATGGTTACTGTTGATGCGCCGATATAAGCAAAGCCGCCGTTTGTGCTTGCGCTGTTACCGCTACCGCTTAATTCGCCAATATCAACAGTACAGCTGCCTGCAATATAGATCGCGCCGCCATTCTTTGATGAGTTGTTATTTGCTACTATGGAATCAACTGCGCCGTTTTTGAATGCGTAGAAATAAATTGCGCCGCCATTTGATGATGATGTATTATTTTCTGCTACAATTTTGCCAATATCTACTGTAATAGCTGAGCCTCTTATGTACATAGCGCCACCGTAGTTGGTTGTCGCTTTATTTTCAGTGAATTTAACCTCATCTATTGTGATTGATGCTTCCGTGTTGTAGCAATAGATAGCGCCACCGCCACTGTTTGCTATGTTACCGTTAAAGATGTTTTCTGTAATTACAGTTCCCTTATTAAGTGTGAATGAGCCAACACCGATATGGATTGCGCCACCGTTACCGCTCTTTTTAGCATCTGCCTCAGTATAGCCTGTTGCTTTATTTCCGTTGGCGGAAATTCCGTTAACTGTAAGTGTTCCTTCAATTAATGCAATAGCGCCACCGTGTACTGCCTCATTATTTGTAAATGTGACATCTGTCATTTGAACAGCAGCACCGCCGCTGACTGAAACAGCTCCGCCTAAGCAATCGCTTGAATCCAAGGTTGCTTTATTGCCTGTGAAGCTTGCGTTATTGATTATAGCCTCACCGCCGGCAATATTGACAGCGCCACCGTTACCCTTTATGGAAATATTGTTATTTGCTTCTAATGTGTTTATTGTAACAGTACCGCTCTTTAAGTAAATACAAGCGCCGAAATTTGCTGTATTTGCGTTCATTACACCGTTATTTACAGTCAAGGATGAGCTTGAATTTACATAATATGTGCCGTATTTTGTTGTATTATTAAGGTATTTATCGTTGGTTGATGTGAATGTGGATTTTGTTAAGTAGATAAGACCGCCGCTTGCGTTATTCTTATCAAAGGTGGAATTTGAAATTGATACCTCTGAGGTTGTTGAGTAAATAACGCCGCCGTTGTCTGATGAATTACTTTCTGTAATATTACAGCTGTCAATTACAAGGCTTGATGTGTTTACATAGAATGTACCGCCTGTCTTTGATACTGTATTGCCTTTAAATGTACAGTCAGTTAGCTTAAATGCTTGGTCACTGCTTTTAAAGATTGCTATTGCGCCGCCGTTTGCTGCGGTATTTTCGGTAAGCTCTGCGCCGTTAATTTCGCCTGTGCAATCAGTTAGATAGAATGCGCCGCCACCGTGTTGGCTTTCCTCTGAGACTGCAAAGTTCTTAATAAAATCGCTATCGCCATCAATTGTAATGCTTGAATAGCCTGAGTACATAAAGCCGCCGTTGTCTGCGTTGTTGTTTACGGCAACGATGTTTGTTCCCTTGAAGGTTGAATTTGAGTTAATGTAGAACGCGCCGCCTAAGCCCAAGATTGCTTCCTCTGTGGTTGTAATTTCGCCCGTTTCCTCATTTACGGTTTCTGTCACCTTAATATAGCCCTTTGCGCTATTGTCGCTTAATGTGACATCTGAAAGCTCAACGGTTGACTTTGAGGTGTACATAACGCCGCCGTTTGCATCGGCAATATTATTTACAAATGATAATACCTCGCCCTTTAATGTTGAGGAGCTGAAAAGTGAGATTGCACCGCCGTAGATAGCACTGTTAAGCTCAAAAATTGAGTTATCAATATTTATATCGGTATTAGATGCGTAAATTGCGCCACCGCCGTATGGACTTTTTGTGGTTGATGTATTTTTCTTGAAATCAACATATGAAATATTAACAGTTGAGCGAGTGCTGATTGTTTCGATAATATCGTTGCCCTCTGCATCCTGTCCCTTAACGATTTCCTCTGTTTCAATATATCCACAGATTACACCGCCGTTGCCTGTTGCTGTGTTTTGTGAAATTGCAATTCTATCGTCTGCTGTTCCCTTCAAGTTAAGAGTGGAGCCTGTTAAGTAGAACGCGCCGCCGCTTGATCCGTCGCATAAGCTTCCTGTAATAGAGCCTTTCAAGATATCAAGCTGCGCTCCACCCGATAGATATGCAAAGCCGCCGCCCTTTGTGGTTGCTTTATTGCTGTTTGCGTTTACATTGCCAAGAGTTAATTTTGTGCCTGATATCATAATAGCGCCGCCGCCCTTGGCGGTATTGTTTTCAAAGCTTGCTGATTTAATATCGTTTACTCTTGGAACCTTATCCTCATTTGTATATGCCGCATAAACCGCGCCACCGTAGTAGCGGGCATTGTTGTTTTTAAATTCCGCGTGATAAATTACAAGCTCGCCTGTTGAGCAAATAGCTCCGCCGTTTAAGCCGATTGATTCCTTGCCGTCGTATGATACCTCTGCATTATTGGAATCAAATACTGTATTGCCGTAAATTACAGTTGCACAGTTATAAAGCATATAGATAGCTCCGCCGCCCTTAGCGCTATTGCCGTTAAAGAATATCTTGTTTTCGGTAATATCACCCTCGCTTGAGCCGATATATGTAATTGCAGAGCCTGTATTTGCGCTGAATATTGCTCCGCCGTATGCGGTTGCGATATTATTTGCGATTGTGCCGCCCTGAATATTCAGCTCTCTTGCATTATAGATAGCGCCGCCATAGCTTGCAAGGTTATCTTCAATTGAGCCGCCGTACATATTGACTACGCCTAAATTGTAAATAGCGCCGCCGTAGCTGCCGTTTTTATAGCCGTCGATTTTGTCCTCTTCGTTTACGAAGCCTGAATAATAAGGGTTAACCTCGTTATTTCTTATTGAGCCGCCGTACATATTAAGTGTACCGTCATTGATAAGGGCAACGCTACCGCCTATTAGCTCGTTTTCGTCAAATGCGTATTTTTCAACATAGATTTTTTCGTTGCCTAATTTTTTGTGATTTTGGATTTTGACTCCGTCATAGATATTAACCACAGCGCCGTTTGTCATAAAGAATACTGCGCCATTTACCTTTTCGGTCAGGTTGTCCTTATTACCGTCAATTGTGATTGCGCCTTCGGGCTTAATTGTGAGTGAAGCCTTTTTGTCCTTTAAAATAAGGTTGTTTCCAAGGTTGTCCTCGCCTAAAACAAATAGCTCGCCAAGAAAATCCTTGTCTCTTGTTAAGGTGTAATCGCCGTTTGATGTGATTTCAGTATTGCCTGTAACATATATTGTATCGGTTAATATGATATCGCTTGCTAAAAGGATTTTATCAACGCCGCCGTCAATTCTTGTCTTTAATTCGTTAAAGGTCAAGGTTTCTGCAAGCTCAAATTTTGCGGTAATTTCCTTGCTTTCGGTTACAATACCGCTTGCGTTAAATTCTCTAATTCCGTCATAGAAGCCGACAAAGGAATAGCCAAGCTTAGCTGGGGCTTCAAGAGAATAAATTCCGTCCTCGGGTAAATTTACCACATTTGTTTGTCCGTCAATATCAATTGTGATTGTGTAAACGATTGGCAGCTTATCAATAACCTCTGTTACAAAATTATCGCAAAGAGTGCAATCCTTACGCTTTTCGCCCTCGCTATCACAGGTTGGCTTTTTAATTTCCTGCCAGCCGCCATATGCGTGTCCGCCCTCATCAAGCGGGGAGATCGTCTCATACTCACTGTTGCCGCAGTATGCGCAGGTTCTCTTTTGCTCGCCCTCTGTGGAGCAGGTAGGCTCGGTTACTGTTATCCATTCGCCAAAGGAGTGTCCGCCTGAGGTTAATACGGGGATTTCCTCTGAGTCCTTTTCGTCGCAATATACACAGTCGCGCTTTCTTTCGCCAACAGCTGAACAGGTAGGCTCGGTTACTGTGTACCACTCGCCATAGGAGTGTCCGCCGTCATCAACAGGGGAAAGCTCCTCTGCCTGTGGCTTTTCGCAATCGAGACAGTATCTTATTCTCTGTCCCTTTTCTGTGCAGGTAGGCTCAATTGAAATTGCCCACTCGCCGTATGTATGTCCGCCCTCGGTAAGCTTTGGCAAAATAGCGGTTGCTTTATATCCGCAAGCGCATTCCTGCTCCTCTATACCTTCTCTTGAGCAGGTGGGCTCTACTGTGGTATGCCACGCGTTTAGGTATGTGTGATAATTTTCGTCCTTGCTCATTACTTGCTCTTCGGTATTGTTACAAAGACTGCATACTCTATGCTGAGCTCCCGCGGTTAAACAGTTAGGCTTTAAGTCAACTATCCATTCGCCGTATGCGTGGGCTGTAATATCCTTTGGAATTTCAACAAATTCCTTTTCGCCGCATAGCGTACATACAGCCTCTTTTATACCTACCGCTGAGCAGGTTGGCTCCTTCGTTACCTGATACTCTCCGTACTCGTGCTTACATTGACAGGACATCAATACAAGCATTGACAGAATAGCCACTATTAAAAAAACTACTGATAAAAGATTTCTTAAATGCTTCATATTAGTTTCTCCTAAACAATAATATTTCAGCTTACAGTATAGCATAAATAAAAAAATAAGTCAAGTGCAACAAATTTCCTACAAAATGGGATAAAAATATTGAAATAAAAATGCCAATGTGCTATACTTATGCTATCAAATAAAAGAGGTTAATATGTTAGAAAACGAAGCAAAAAGAAGAAAGCTTCCCGACTTTTTTAAGGATATAAACACAAAAGAGCGTTGGGAAAGCAAAAGAGAGGAAATTAAAAATCTCTTTTTACAGGAGGAATACGGGTTTTTGCCAAAAAAGCTTACGCCTGAAATCAAGACCGAAAAGCAAGGTGTTAATTTTGCGGGAAAGGCTGAATGGGAAAGCGTATTTTTCACCTTTGAAAATAACGGAAAAAGCCACACTGTACGCACTGAATTGGTTTTACCAAAGCATAAAACAGACATACCTGTGTTTGTATTTATTGATTTTGAAAGCAAGGTGCCAAGCAAATATCTTCCAATGGAAGAAATTTTAGATAACGGCTTTGGCGTGCTTGCGTTCTGCTATCAGGATGTTACAAGCGACAATGGCGACTTCACAAACGGTCTTTGCGGTTTATTCTGCGATGATAACGGAAAATGCTCATTTGGTAAAATTTCAATTTGGGCATATATGGCATCAAGGTGCATGGATTATTTAAAGACAAGAGACGAGATTGGCAAAATTGCAATTTTAGGTCATTCCCGACTTGGAAAGACTGCTCTTTTAGCATCTGCCTTAGATGAGCGCTTTGACCTTACCTGTGTCAATGACAGCGGCTGCTGCGGCGCTTCGGTATCAAGAGGCAAAACAGACAAAAACGAAAATATAACAAAAATTACCGATACATTTCCGTTTTGGTTTACCGATAATTTTTATAAGTACCGTGATAACGAGGA
>JAFQAM010000043.1 GCA_017416885.1 Clostridia bacterium
AAAAGGCTTTTATCGTATAATTACAGAGAAATTAAGCCTAGATTTATTGGTTATGATGTAAAATTCTGTAATGTAAATTATACAAAAAACGGAATTGAATTTTCCATACGCTTTTTTGATGAAATTATAGAGGGCTTTAAAATTAAAAGCTTTAATGAAGGCTATATTTCTAATGCTTTATTTGCCATCACAGTTGGTAAAATATATGATGTTCCGAATGATTTGATTGTAAAGGCAATCAACAGCTTTAAATGTCAAAAATTACATGGTGAGCAAATTTCTATTAACGGAATAACTGTAATATTAGATTGCTATAACGCATCATATGAAAGTGTAAAAGCATCATTATTCGCTTTAAAAAGGTATGCGGATTTAAATAATAAGACTCCGTATTTATTACTTGGCGATATGCTTGAAATTGGCGAAAAATCAAGCGAATATCACTATCGAATAGGAGAGCTTGCAAAGGATTTAGCAATAAAAAATATATTTGCAATAGGCAAATATGCAAGATATACATTGGACGGCTTTTTAGGTGGCGAAAAATTTAATAGCATAGCTGAATTTAAAGAAAAAATAATTAATAATTTAAGTAGCAATGATGTTCTTTTAGTAAAGGGAAGCAGAAAAATGAAATTAGAAAAAATAGTGGAGCAGATGAAAGAGAGCGGTAATGAATAATTTATATATTTTTTTAGTATGCTTTTTTATAACGGTATCGCTAACCGTTTTAATTCTGATTAAGCTTATACCATACCTAAGGTCCATAAAAATAGGTCAAAAAATACTTGATATAGGTCCGAATTGGCACAAATCTAAGGAAGGTACGCCTACTATGTGCGGTGTTTCCTTTGTAATAGCAGGTCTTGTCGGTATAGTATCAGTAATTGCGATATTTTTTAAAGAAATTCCTACAAAGGATATAATTTTAATAGTCAACATATATATTTATGGAATTCTCAACGCACTGATTGGCATTATTGACGATATTGCAAAAATAAGAAAAGATAAAAATCAAGGATTAACTGCTAAAACAAAATTTTTATTTCAGTCCATTGCTGCCATATTGTTTTTACTGTCATTAAAGCTAACGGTTGGAATTTCAACAGCTCTATATGTTCCGTACCTTAATATCTATCTTGAGCTTGGATTTTTCTATTATCTAATTGCGTATTTAGTTCTATGCGGAATGGTCAACAGCGTAAATTTAACTGACGGCATTGACGGCTTAGCATCAAGTGTTGCGCTTACCGTTGGATTGTTTTTGTTTTATTTAGTCTTTGTAAGAATTGAAAGTGTTCCGTTAACGGTGATATCAGCTATTTTAATTGGTTCAACAATTGGATTTTTATTTTTCAATATTCATCCTGCAAAGGCTTTTATGGGGGATACTGGCTCACTGTTTTTAGGCGCGGTTATAGCCTCATCCGCTTTTGTGTTAAATAGTCCCTTACTTGTTTTGATATATGGCTTTGTATTTGTTATTGAGGCTTCGTCTGATATATTACAGGTTGTATATTTTAAGCTTTCCCACGGTAAAAGAATATTTAAAATGGCACCTTTACATCATCATTTTGAAAAAAGTGGCTTTAGTGAAATGAAAATAGTAGGGATTTTTTCTTTAGTAAATGCAATATTTTGTATTTTAGCGTATTTGGGATTAGGTAATTTATGAAAAGCGAGCTTGTAACAAAAAATAAAGAAAAGGCAAGAAAAAAACGGTTGCCTGTTGATTATAAGCTTTTAACTATCATTATTTTACTTTTAGCATTGGGTACAATGATGATTTTTAGCGCAAGCTATCCGTATGCTACATCACATTATAATGACGGCTACTATTATATTAAAAGACAGTTAATTTTTCTTGTAATCGGCTTGCTTGCAATGACATTTGCTTCTAAAATTTCAATTAATTTTTACGAAAAAATGTCACTTCCTTTTTATTGTATTTGTGTTTTATTATTAATTTTGGTATTGTTTGGCGGCTTTTCAGAGGGAGTAGCCAAAAGATGGCTTGGCATTCCCGGCACACCCTTATCATTTCAACCTTCAGAGCTTATGAAGCTTGGTGTAATATTAATACTTAGCTGGTATATTAGTAAAAATCAAGAGCAAAGGCGCACCTTTAAAAAGGAAATAATATTTCCCGGGATATTTTTATTTGGTGCCTGTGGGCTTGTATTACTTGAAAAGCATCTATCG
>JAFQAM010000379.1 GCA_017416885.1 Clostridia bacterium
ACGGCAACATCAAGTCCGCCTGCGCCAAATGCAAGCATACCGATTCCACCTGCGGTAGGCGTATGGCTGTCAGAGCCAATAAGTGTCATTCCCGGCACACCAAATCTTTCAAGATGTACCTGGTGGCAAATACCGTTACCGGGACGGGAAAATCTTAAGCCGAACTTTTTAGCCACAGACTGAATATATCTGTGGTCGTCAGCATTTTCAAAGCCTGACTGTAATGTGTTGTGGTCAATATAAGCAACAGAAAGCTTTGTTCTTACTCTCGGAATACCAATAGCCTCAAACTCCAAGTACGCCATAGTACCGGTAGCATCCTGTGTTAATGTCTGGTCAATTCTTAATGCAATTTCATTACCGGGAATCATCTCGCCGGAAATCAAATGCTCCTTGATTATTTTTTGTGCAATAGTAAGTCCCATGCTGTTTTACTCCTTTAGTATGCTAAAATAAAATAATATATAAATTATAGCAAAAACATAGCCGTATGTCAAGAATATATATGTGCAAACTAACAATTTTTATAATATCATAAAAATATCCTTGAATTATACATATTTCTTTGTTATAATTAATAAAAAGAGAATACGAAAAAAAGCAACCAAAGGAAAATTTGGCTGTTTTTTCATATATGAATACATAATTGGCAGGTAAAAATGTTTAAAAATATATCACATCATATTAAGGAGAAGCTGAAGGAATCGCTAAAATCGGTTCTTCCCGTTTTTATAATTGTATTGCTTCTGTGCTTTTTTGTACCCGGAATTGAGGTTTCCGTTTTAACCTCTTTTATATTTGGTACAGTGCTTGTAGTAGTAGGCACGGGAATATTTAACTTAGGCGCAGATATGTCAATGACACCGATGGGCGGATATGTGGGCGCGCAGATGACAAAATCAAAGAAAATCTGGTTAATCATCATCCTATCCTTCTTTGTAGGCGTGCTTATTACAATGTCAGAGCCTGACCTTCAAATTTTAGCATCTCACGCATCAATCAATCCAAGCATATTACTTACAATAGCCGTTTCAATCGGTGTAGGCGCATTCCTTGTGCTTGCAATGCTTCGTATTATCTTTGCAATAAAATTAAAATACCTATTAATCGGCTTCTACATTTTAGTTTTCGTTTTAGCGTTCTTTGTAGATAAGGGCTTCTGGTCAGTGGCATTTGACTCAGGCGGAGTTACCACAGGACCTATGACCGTACCGTTTATAATCGCCTTAGGCGTCGGTGTATCCTCAATCCGTTCCGACTCACAGGAGAATAACGATAGCTTCGGTCTTGTTGCATTATGCTCAGTCGGACCGATTATGTCGGTTTTGGTTTTAGGACTTATCTTAGGCGGTAATACAGGCGATTATGAATATCTCGGCACAAGCATATTTGACTATTCACAGCAGCTTGGCTTGAATTATTTAACATCATTGCCTCATTATTTTTTAGAGGTACTTAAATCAGTTTTACCAATCGCAGCATTTTTCTTTATTTATCAATTATTTGCAGGCAGATTAAATAAAACAAGCCTGCTTAAAATAGTAATTGGACTTATATATACAATTGTCGGTCTTGTTTTATTCCTTACAGGCGCAAATGTAGGCTTTATGGCGGCAGGAAGCGCTTTAGGTGAAATTTTCGGAAAAAGCGAATATGTATGGATTGTAATTCCAATAGGAATGATAGTAGGCTTCTTTATAGTAGCAGCCGAGCCGGCAGTACAGGTTTTACAAGCGCAGGTAGAAAATGTAACATCAGGCGCAATTCCTAAAAAAGCGCTTGCGTTCGCGCTTGAAATAGGCGTAGCAATATCAGTAGGTATTGCAATGCTGAGAGCAATAACGGGAGTATCAATTATGATTCCGCTTATTATAGGCTATTCCATAGCATTAATATTAACATTCTTTGTACCTGAAATCTTCACCTCAATAGCATTTGACTCAGGCGGAGTTGCATCGGGTGCTATGACCTCAACCTTCCTGTTATCATTTTCAGTAGGCGTATGCTACGGCGTAAACGGTAATACTGAAAGCATTATGACAGATGCTTTCGGTACAGTTGCAATGGTAGCAATGACACCGCTTATCGCAATTCAGATTCTTGGTATAGTTTATAAAATCCGTATTAAGAAAATTGAAGCAACAAAGAAAGCAGAGGAAGAAGCAGTTACAGAAGCAGAGGAAATTATTTCTGTTATCGAAGCGCCGCTTGATGGAACATTAACAATTCCAATCCCGATTGAAATCAAAGACGAAATCATTGACTTTTAGAAAGGAGAGAGGGAATATGCAGAAAATGTATCTTTTTATAACAATAACTAAAAGAGACGATAGCGACGAATTTACAAATTTCTTTAATTCCAAGGATGTTTCTGTAATTTACAGCACTCCCTGCGAGGGCACAGTAAGACAGAAAACACTCTCACTTTTCGGTCTCGAAAAAACGCAAAAAACAGTCCACTATTGCGTAGTAACACAAAATAAGAAAAATGAACTAATAAAAACTTTAACTCGTGAAATGGCAATCGACCTGCCAAACAGAGGAATAGCAGTAGCAATTCCGTTAACAAGTATGGGAGGCAAGCGTGCGCTTGAAATGTACGCAAACGGACACGAAAACGATACAGAAGAGGAGCAGATTATGCAAGAAAAGCAAATGGAGCTTATAGTTGCTATATGCGAAAAGGGACATACTGAGACAGTAATGGATGCGGCAAGAAGCGCAGGCGCAAGGGGCGGCACAGTAGTCCACGCAAAGGGAACAGGCTCAAAATATACAAGCAAGTTCTTTGGTATATCCATAGCCGAGGAAAAGGAAATGATTTATATCGTAGCCTCAGCCGAGCAAAAAAGAGATATTATGCAATCAATAATGGATAACGCAGGCATAGATAGCGATGCGCATACAATCGTTTTCTCCTTGCCCGTATCCGATACCGCAGGACTTCGCATCTTCGACCAAACCGAATAACAAAAAATCAGCAGAGCAATCTGCTGATTTTTTAATGCGCACTTGTGTGCAATTTATGAAGCCTCGCTTCAATTCATGCTTTAAGCAATTCACGCCGAAGCCAATTCATGATTAAGGCAATTCATATATTACGATAACTAAACATTAATTCTTTTCCTATAAACACCAATACAATACCAACCAACGCACACAACAAAGCTTATAGCCTGCATAATAAGTAAACAACCGTTAATCAAATCAAATATATCGTGTCCGTCATAATATGCTTGCTTAGTAGTTACAACAATTTCAAATTTTCCGTTTTCGTATTCATCAATAAAAATATTATGGTACAAATCGGGATTATAGTAATATTCCTTTCCGTCAATTTCTCCAAAGTATTTAGCATATGTATAGTCCTTGTCAATGTCAATCTCAGGTATATCTCCATATCCTTCCTTAAACCATTCATCATAATCCTTTTGTACATATTCTATAAAATCATCGGGATTATCAAAACGCTCCTTTTTAATAAAGCTTGAAGCATCAAAAACAACATTAATAATGTAGCTTGCAATAAGAAGAACTATAAATATAATTGCAAAAACAACAAAAACCTTTTTAAGCAGTCCGTTTTCAGCTTTAATTCTTTCATTTTCTTTTTCGTCTAAGAAAATAATCTCTTTATTTACAAGCATTTTAAAAATAATTAACCTGTAAACCAAAAAATAAATTATAAGGCCAATTACAGAGAATAACAAGCCGTACAGTATCCAAGATTCAAAATTCAAGCCCCAATTGCTGTAAGGCGGCATAATAGCAATAGGCAAGCAAAATGCTAATAATTCAGCTACAAAAAATATAATATGTACGCACTTAAAGACCCTGTCCGTATTAGCTTTTTTCATCGCGTCAATATGCTGTACCTCGTCCTCATCAATTAAAAATCTTGAATTAACCGTAAAGCAAACCTGACAAATAATTCCCGCTATAAAAAATATGCTGCCAAGACAAAAGCCAAGCAAGCCTCTGTTGAAACCAATATTGCATATTATAGCTACAATAATACCGACTATTATAATTCCGATGTAAATAAGAGAAAGATTATCATATTTCTTTTTACTGTTGTGTAGCATAAGCTTAAATTGCTTTTCGCTTTTAATGCTTAATTTGTCGCCGCATTCATTTTCATTCCCTTTATTGCCGTTTCTTTCTCCGCGCAAAAGCTCATCAGCAGTAATATCAAAAATTTCAGCAATTAAAGGTATCAATGAAAGCTCAGGCTCACATTCATCACATTCCCAACGGCTTACAGTCTTATCAGAAACATAAAGCTTTTCTCCAAGCTCCCTCTGTGTCATTCCGTTGGCTCGCCTCAAAGCCGATATAAATTTTCCAATGGTTTTCTTTTCCATATAAACCTCTCAATTACAGTATTACAGTTCACAGTAAGTCCCTGTGGCTTGTAGCATAATTCTACCATTCCGTCAGAAAGAATTCCACCGTCAAAGCAAGGAATTACTCTCATTTTGCGAGAATTTCAAATGCACATAATAATTATACCATATCGTTATATCTATTTCAATATCCTAAAATCTACCACCCTGTGTCAAAAAAACGCCTTCCCCTTTGTTCAAAGGGGAAGGTGGATGCGTAGCGGACGGATGAGGTGTAGGCAATAATCATTAATTTAATGTCATTGTTGCCAAATTTCAAAAGTCCACATACTATTTAATTAAATCCAATTTCTTTTGAATTTCATTGGTTTTTTCAAAATCTGCTTTACTGTGTGTGTAATCTGTTTCAAAATCATTTTCAAAAGATTTTAAAACGCCTAATGCTTGACTGTATATTATTTTTGCTTTTTCTTTGTCACCGCTTTTTAAATAAAGCTCAGCCGAAATTTCAAGCATCCAAATCAAATGCTCAAAGCATATGGATGCTTCCTTTATGGCGGCTTCTAATTTATCCTTGCCTTCTAATAAATATGCTTTAACATATAAATTTGAAAAGTATATTTCAGGAATATTGTTAATCGCTTCCTTGCATAACTCATATTCGCCCGTAGCCTTGTAAGCTTCAGCTAAAATTCTATACGCATCTAACCGAATATCCTCATATATCGTGCCCTCAATAAGCGCTTTTGATAATGAAATTACTTCATTATAACGCTTCATTTCAACAAGAATATTAATCAAACAATTCAATAGCGTATCATTACCGGGATATTTCTTTAATCCCTCACGCAAAATCCGTTCGCTTTTTATAATATCCGTATCAAAATACCTTCTATGCTCATCTACAATTTTTTCAACCTTTCTTTCAATTTCATAAATATTAAAATCAAAAAGCTCGTCAGTTGAAACACCGAAAAATGAAGCAATAGCAGGAATTAAAATCACATCAGGCATAGCCACCTCTGTTTCCCATTTAGAAACCGCTTGAAAGGAAACACCAAGATGATTTGCAAGCACCTCTTGTGAAATCCCCTTTTGCTTTCTTAATTCTTTTATTTTTTCACCAAGTTTAATCATAAATATACCTCTGAATTATTATTGAATAAGCGCTTATTCTACTTTAATTATAGCATATCAAACCACAAATACAATAACTCGTTTGTAGAGATTTTTTCAAATAGCGGTTGAATTTATAATTAAAAAGACTACCGCCAAAAGCGGTAGCCTCTCATAGAAGGTTAAATTAGCCTCCATCCTTGAGGGAGGGGGACCACGAAGTGGTGGAAGGAGTATAAATAGATAAAATGTTAAAAACTACACTGTTTTTTAGTTTTTACATAATGTTAAATAGGTCTATATCTGTCAAAATCTCTGTTTTCAGATGCAACCTCTTTTAGCTTTGCATAAAGCTCTTTAAATTTATCCGTATCACGAATAATGTCAAAATCCTTTTGATTATCAATCCATTTTAACAATGTATAAGATTGATTTTCTGTATCATTAAATCCAAATCCGTCATATGCTTCATTTCTGAATAGCAAGGAGGTGTGCTTAGTATTTCTGTCATATTCTGTGTCAAATGATATTGTATCCTTTATTAGCCTTTCAAGACAAAGAAGAGCATTTTCCACATCCTTCTTTTTACAGTATAATCTTGAAAGCTGATAATTGATGTTATTCACATCTATAATGTATTCCCCGAAATCACCGTTTTCAAAGAGTATATCCAAAAGAGATAGTGACTTATTACAAATAGATATTTCCTCGTCTATTGTATAAGCCCAGCTTCCGTTATCAAACTGAGTGTTGATTCTGTGCAGCTCAAAAATAGCATTGGAAATTAAGCGAATGGCATAATTTTTTCTTCTTTCAAATCTTTTATCACCGTCTTTATAAATAGTGGCAAGTAATGATTCAGAGGTAAGCTCCAATGTCGGCATTGTTTCTGCAAGCTTTACTGCTTTTTCCTGAGGATAAACATAACACAGGATCTGAATTACATTATGTCGCAAATAATCCTCTGTGCACTCATTAAGCACCTTTTCGCCAATAGCAATTACCTCGTCTAAAACCTCATCATTTTTATCCTTTGACATGCCGTAGCTGTGTAAAGCATGTTGTAGTTGAACCATAAGCTCATAGCTGTTTGGAAATTCTGTTAGCCCACGGCGAAGAATTCTAATTGCTTCTTCATTTTTTCCTATAACAATATATTCCATTGCTTCTTTGTCAATTTCTTTAATCTTTTCTTGCTTTTTTAAAATATTCACACCAAGTAATTCATCGGCAGAAATATTTAAAAGATTACAAATTGACGGAATTATACTAATGTCAGGCGATGTTTTGTCGCTTTCCCACTGTGAAATTGCGCTGATTGATACATTCAAGTATTCAGCCATTTGCTCCTGCGTCATATTGTTTTTTCTGCGTGCATTTTTAATAATAGCTCCGATGTTCATAATTAATCTCCATAAAAATTATTCAAAAGCGCTTTTGTACCTTAATTATACAACACAATTTCAATAATTAAAAGAGAGTATTTCTGAAAATCAACTTAAGCAACACTTAAATTTTTTAGTTATGAAGAAGCGCTACCGACTAAAAAGGCAGTAGCGCTTTGAAATTTTTATATTAGCGAAATATACAAAACTTCATAGTAACAATATTGTATCAAACATTATTCTGAAATACAATAACTTATCAGTTGACAAAAAATAAACCGTTCGTTGAATTATTTGCTCAGCTCCAAAATAATCGCCTTAAATTCCTCTGTGTCTCTAATATTACTAAAATCCTTTTCCTTAAGCCACTTGTCACGCATTCTTATTTTTAAAGGGCGGGGATCGTCAGTTTCAACATCGTTTTTGCTCCAACTTCTTTTTCCAAGCAAAAAGCTTTCATAAGTGCCACCGTCTATGTTGTCATATTGTGTGGCAAAATCAACAGCCTTTTTTAAATATTCAATCGCCTTATCCTTATTTCCTAATTTAGAATACTTTTCTGCTATACAACAATTGTCGTTTGTATTGCCATAGCCATCATCTACGGCTATCCCGTCATAAACTAAATTGTCAAGAGCTGATTGCTTTTCATACAGCATTAAATATTCCTCATTGCTTAATCCCTTAATACCTGTCATTTTATTAATGCCACCTGACAGAATATTATATCCCGCCTCAATCTGATCCTGCGCGTGCTTCAGCCTCTCATTTTCATCAAGCG
>JAFQAM010000380.1 GCA_017416885.1 Clostridia bacterium
ATGTTCTTAAAGGCGCTTGAAAACGGAGCATCACTCTATTTCACAGTCGCTATGCAAAATACAGAGTACTTAAAGTTTGACAAGGAATACAACAAGTATTACTCAGTTAAATACTCTATCCTTAAGGATAAGATTATAAGCTTATATAAGGAATTTAATGAGCTTATGAAGGATAAGCAGGATAAGTACATTGTTGAGCACCAATTCATCAATAGCGAATACGGCTACGATGTTGTTCGTAAGGAGGACGGCGTTAAGCTTAATAACTCCAATGTTGTTCTTGTAGTATATGAGGGCGGCGAGGGCTTCTTACTTAACTATAACTCATACGATGTAACAGTAACTCTTGATGGCACAACATATGAAATCCCTTCATTCGGCTATGCAAAATATTCTAAGTAAAGGAGGAAAAACAAGTGAGCTTAAATGACCAAATCAAAAGAAATTCATATGAAGTTAAGTTAGCAAGTGATTCCTCTGAAAGCAAGGAATACGAGCTTAGCGTAAAAGCGGTTGACTATGCGAAAACTCCTGATATCAGAAGCCAAATCCCAAGAGGCGGCGTTAAATCAAGATTAAAGGAGCAAGAGGAAGCACGCAGAAGAAGAGGCAAAATGTCACTTCTACAAAGAAGATCACTTTCAGGCTGGCTCTTTGCTTTACCGTTTGTGTTTGGCTTACTCTTCGTATATGCACCAATTATTTTCACATCATTAAAGGTAACCTTCTGCGATATTGCAACAGACGGAACAATGACATTCGTTGGCTTTAAATATTACCAACAGGTATATACAACGGACCCTTGGTTCCCTATTACAATTTGGGACGGTCTTGAGGACTTGATTCTTCAAATTCCTGCAATCGTAATCTTTGCGCTCTTTATGGCTATCATTCTTAACCAAAAGATGACAGGTAGAGCAGCATTCCGTGCAATATTCTTCTTACCGGTTATCCTTTCCACAGGTATTATAGACAGACTTAACTCACAGGACGCATTCAGTGATGCTATCAACGGTTCATCAGGAACAATTGATACAAACACAGGCGAGGAGGCAGGCGGTATTATTTCCGCTCTTGACCTACAACAGCTTCTTGGCGGTATTAAATTAGGCGCGGGGCTTGTTGAATATGTAACCAACCTTGTAAACAACATTTTTGATATTGTAAGCCGTTCAGGTGTACAAATGCTTATATTCCTCTCAGGCTTACAGTCAATTTCACCGTCAATTTATGAATCCTGTCAGGTTGAAGGCGCTTCCGCTTGGGAGACCTTCTGGAAGATTACACTTCCAATGATCAGCCCAATGATTTTAGTTAACGCAGTTTATACTGTAATCGACCTCTTTACATGCTATGACAACAGAGTTATGAAGCTTATGGAGCAAGCTCTTAACCACGGTGGTGAATATGGCGGTACCGCAGGCGGTCCTTCAGTTGCAGGCGTTATGGCTTGGACATACATCGGCATAGTATTATTGTTTATTGTAATAGTAGCATTAATCCTAAAATCCTTTGTATTCTATCAAAGAAGAGATTAAGGAGGGAGAGACGATGGATAATTCACCAAAGATTAAAAGAGAAACAAGAAACAAAATCCGCGTTGATTTTGAAAGAGCTCCTCTTTCCGAAAGACTTAAAGCGAAGTTTTTAAACAGCTTCTTCTTTAAGAAGGTAATCTTCTTAATATTCAAGCTTGTATTACTCATTGGCGTATCTTATGTAATACTTTACCCATACATCACTAAAATTTTCGCATCATTTATGTCACCAAGCGACTTTGATGATGTAACAGTAGTTCTTATTTCGAAGAATCCTACAATTGACCAGTACAGATATATAATTATGGAAAATGATTATTTACTGTCACTGCTTAATACATTCTTAATTTCCGCATCAGTAGCATTGATTCAAACGCTTGTATGTGCTTTAGTTGCATACGGTCTTGCAAAGTTTAAGTTTAAGGGCAACAATGTTCTATTCCTGATAGTAATCTTTACTATGATGGTACCGCAGGAAAGCATTCAATACGCAATGCAAAGATTTTTCCTACGCTTTGGAACAAGTACCCCGATAGGCTATCTCTTAGATGCTGTCGGTTTAATTGAAGGAGGCTTCGTTAACTCGCTTGCCCCACTTTACATTATGTCCGTAACAGGTCTTGGATTTAAAAACGGTCTATTCATCTTTATGCTAAGACAGTTCTTTAAGGGCGTTCCTGACGAGCTTGAGGAGTCCGCATATGTTGACGGCTCAAGCACATTCAGAACATTCTTTAACATCATTCTTCCAATTTCCGTGCCAATGCTTATTACAGTATTCATCTTTGCATTCGCATGGCAATGGACAGATGAGTTCTATGCATCAAGCTCATCAATATTCTACTTATCATCCTATTGGAGCAGCGACGAAGCAATTAAGCTAATCAGTAACATTGCCAAGGTTCCACCATCCTTACAGGATTATAACAAGGGCGGTATGCTTCAAGCGGCAATTAGCGGTACTGCATCAATTCTTATCGTATTCCCACTTATCCTTGTATATCTTGTTGTACAAAATAAGATTGTTGAGGGCGTTGAAAGAAGCGGTATCGTAGGATAATAACTACAAAGGCTTTATCCTAACATTATAGAACTTCAAAAAAATCTCCCGAGCTTTCGGGAGATTTTTTGTATATTTAATTTAAAAATTCTATTTCTTACACTAATAATATTTCCAAACGGTTTTAAACAACAGTATTTCCACTATTCTAAACTATAATATTTATATCCTGTTTGCCGTTTTTAGAGAATGTAAATGTCTTTTTTATGACCTCATTACCTACCGAAATTTCAACTTCATAGTCGCCATAAAAGCCTCTAAATTCACTAAATCCAGCCTCATTTAATTCACCGTTAAATTCTGTATGCCACTTTTTATTAATCAAATTATCAAGCGCTAAAAGTGCAGGCTTAGGCGACAAATCAAAACGGAGCAAGCCACCAAAGTAAACATTCTCACCAATGCTCATATTGCCCTGTGACCACCTTATAGCTTCAGGCGTAGGATTAGGAACATAAGCATATCCGTCAACTAAATTCCAATAAATAATTTGCTCCATATTGGGATGTGAAAACCAAATTTGATATAAATATTCAAGAATTTTTGCTTGAATTTCCTCGTCATCCTGTTTATTTGAATATGCAGGAATTGTAATTTCAGTTACCTGTAAATTCTTAGTTAAATTAGAATATAAATTCATATGATTATAAAGCGAAATTGGATTATATAAATAGCTTGATTTAGCTAATTCAGACTCTCTGCTTTCAAATATATGAAATTGCGAGCCGATAGCATCAATTCTTGCGCCCTTTAATATATTCGCTTCTATATATGCGTAATAGCTATCAGTTGAGCGACAGTTGCCGCCCCAAAAGGCTTCAGTATATTCGTTTATAACAAGCTGATTATTTGGAAAATATTTTTCTGCCATTTTAAAGCACCATTCTATATAATCAAGCTCATTATAAAGCTCAGTGACACAATCATTATGTCCCCAAAGCATTTCGTTAGTAACCTCAATGGTAGGAATTATATCCTTGTATCTGTCTGCTATTTCCTTGTACCGTCTTTCAAGCTCCTTTTTAGTTGCTTCCTTAGACAACCCCTTTAACCATTGGGGAAATAAATGCTCATAAGCAAGCGCATGCTCTCTCGGCTCAATTCCGTTTTCCTTACAGAATTCAATACACAAATCAATGGGTGGACGGCGGTAAAACTTTTCCGAGTTCTTATCATATCTTAATTTCCCCTTTTCAGGCTCAATAGAATTCCAATAAAAGGGAAGCGTAGCCATATTAAATATAGATTTAAAGAACTCCTTGTAAATCCTATTCTTTTCATCAGTCTCTAATTCATCAAGCATAAATAAATTAGCGCCAAACTTAAATTCATGCTTTACCTGCTTTATTTTGACCTTTGTATTAGATAGCGCATTTCCCTCAGCATCAAACACAGAAATGCGCATATTACCTTTACGGTATTTCTCAATGTTGGGATTAACCGTATGCTTAAAAAAATCCTTGTTGCTTTCAAAGCACTCAAGCACCTTGTATCTATCGTACATAATCCACCTCATTTACAGCCTTATAATTCTATAAAGCCAATATTTATTTTAATTCTACCACCAAAGAGTAAAAATAGCAATATTTATTTAAAATATATCTCCAAAATTAATATATGACTAAATAATCAAATGAGCAAGTGAACATATATAATATATAAAATAACGGAATTTTTGCAAATTCCGTTATTTTTTTATGTTATCCCAATATAATTTTGCAGCTTGCTCAGTTTTATTTTCACCGTATGTATAATAATGCTTGCCAACTAAATCATCAGGCAAATACTGTTGCTTCACATAATGGTTCGGATAGCTATGAGGATATTTATAGCCCTTAAATAGCGGCGCTTGTAAGTGTACAGGGAATGTTGTTCCCTTACCGCCTCTTATATCCTCTAAAGCCATATCTATCGCACTTTCAGCCGAGTTAGACTTAGGCGCAGTAGCTAACATAATAGCGCAGTTAGCAAGCGGTATCCTTGCCTCAGGCATACCTAATTGCTTAGCGCTCTCACATAGCGCATATGTAATCTGTGCAGCCTGCGGATAAGCAAGACCAATATCCTCGCTTGCAATTACAAGTAGCCGTCTGCAAGCAGAAATTATATCTCCGCCCTCGAGCAGTCTTGCAAGATAGAATACAGCCGCATCAGGGTCAGAGCCACGAATAGACTTTTGAAGCGCACCAAGCAGGCAGTAATGAGTGTCTCCATCTCTATCGAATAATCCTGCCGATGCTGACGGAATAAATTCCTTCGCCACATCAATTGTGATTATATCATCGCTTGCAATATAAGCTCCCTCTAAGAGAGTAAGCGCGTGTCTGACATCACCGCCGGCACAGGCGGCTAAAAATTCAAGTGCTTCATCTGTTGCTTTTTTAGGCGAACTGTTTTCCTCATTCATAGCATCAATAGCGCGCCTTAATACAGGGAAAATTTCCTTAGCGCTAATATGCTTAAACTCAAAAACAGAGCAACGGGAAAGGAGCGCGTCATAAATATAAAAGTAAGGATTTTCAGTTGTAGAAGCAATAAGCGTAACCCGTCCGTCCTCAATATATTCAAGCAAGGATTGCTGCTGCTTTTTATTAAAATACTGAATTTCATCAAGATAAAGTAAAATTCCACGGGATGAAAAAACAGAGCTTGACTGTGCAATAACCTCTTTAACATCGGATAAAGAAGCAGTAGTCGCATTTAATCTATATAGCTCCATATCGGAATTTTTTGCAATTATATTTGCAACAGTAGTCTTACCTGTTCCGGGAGGACCGTAGAAAATCATATTTGTAATTCGTCCTGTATTCACCATACGGCGAATAACGCCCTGTTCTGAAATCAAATGCTTTTGACCGGCAATTTCATCAAAGCTTGTGGGACGAAGCTTATCTGCAAGGGGCCTGTTTGTCATAAATACCTCTCAATAAAAAGTATAGATATATTTTAACATATAAAAGAAATAAAATCAATATAAATATGAATATAAATAGTTAGCACAGAAGCACGCTGCTACTAAGGAGGTGTATATGAAAATATTATTTTTTGAAAGCCAAGACATAAAAGAAAGCACATACCAAAATACAAATAAAAGCATCAATGCAAGCAGTAACGCAAAGCTAAAAGCCAACAAAAAAGCGCCAAAATGCGACGGTAACAAACTGAAATTCTACTTTAAATCACTTTTAATTACATTTTCAGTAACCGCCGTGCTGTCATTTTTGCTTATATCAAATATAGACAAAAATATGAACAAAAAACAAAATTTAAACGACTATGTGTCTGTATTTAAGGAAAGTGACCTGTATGAAATCCTCTTTACTGAAAATGAATAAATTAAAAGGTGTATTAAGCATTCTCGCATTGCTTTTTTCACTGATGAGTATATCCGTTTCCCCAAGTCCCTTTTTGCTAATTTTAGCATACCTTGTCCACGAGCTCGGACACATATTTTTCGCTAAGCTGATGGGAGCCGATATTTTAAAAATAAGCGGGGGAGTGTTTCATTTATCGATATCCTACGATACCAAGGGGATATCATATTTAAAGGAAGCCGTAGTATGCTCGGGCGGCATCATATTCAACCTTATTACAGCTATTTCGGTTTATTTAATAAATACTTCAAATAGCGACACCCTGTCCACTTTTTTTGTGCTTAATCTATCCCTTGCATTAATGAACCTGTATCCCGTATCAATCTTAGATGGAGGCGGACTTCTGAAATCACTGATTTTATGGAAAATAAGGGGTGATGTGGCTGAAAAACTGATAAAGTGGACATCGTTTTTCTTTGCAATACTATTGTGGCTCTTATCTGTATATATTCAGATCATTTTCTCGTCTAATGTGTCGCTGCTTTTTATCTCGATTTTCCTATTAATTCAGCTCTGCTTTTCTATATAAACGCACATGTTATAAATAATTTATAAAAATTTTCCCGTAGCTATTGCAGAATGTATAAATTTCTGCTATAATGCAATTGATTTACCATTTTTGACGCTAAAAGAGGATTAGCGTCAGGGTATATCGAATCTATGAAAGAACGGGGATAGAAATGAACGAAAAAAAGATCATTGAGCTTAAGGATGTAGCAAAATCCTTCGATGGCGAGATTATTCTTGACCATATAAGCCTTGATATTCACGAAAAGGAGTTTATGACTCTTTTAGGACCGTCAGGTTGTGGTAAAACAACCACACTTCGCATTATTGCGGGCTTTGTTACACCAGATACAGGAGATGTAGTATTTGAAGGAACTAAAATTAATGATGTTCCCGCATATAAGCGCCATGTAAATACCGTTTTCCAAAAATATGCGTTGTTTCCGCATCTTAATGTTTATGAAAACATTGCTTTTGCTCTTCGATTGAACAAGGTATCAGAAGAAGAAATTTTTAACCGTGTTGAAGAAATGCTCGCTATGGTTAATCTTCGCGGATTTGAAAAGAAGGATGTTAACCTTCTGTCAGGAGGTCAGCAGCAAAGAGTTGCTATTGCCAGAGCCTTAATCAATAAGCCAAGGGTACTATTGCTTGACGAGCCGTTGGGCGCCCTTGATTTAAAGCTTCGCAAGGATATGCAGAACGAGCTTAAAAATATACAAAGACAAACAGGCATCACCTTTATTTATGTTACTCACGACCAAGAGGAAGCGCTCAGTATGTCCGATACTGTGGTTGTAATGGCAGACGGAAAGATTCAGCAAATAGGATCTCCGACAGACATTTATAACGAGCCGGAAAACGCATTCGTTGCCGACTTTATTGGCGAAAGTAACATAATTGACGGTATTATGCTTGAGGACTATAAGGCTAAATTTTCAGGTCAGATTTTTGATTGCCTTGACAAGGGCTTTTTGAAAAACGAAGCTGTGGATGTAGTAATCAGACCTGAGGATGTAGATGTAGTTGCTCCTGAAAAGGGAATGCTTCAAGGTGTTGTTGACTCTGTAACCTTCAAGGGCGTTCATTATGAAATAATTGTTACAATCAATAACTTTAAGTGGATGATTCAGTCAACAGACTATGTTGCCCCGGGACAAAAAATAGGCTTATATATCGAGCCTGATGCTATTCATATTATGAAAAAATCCGAATATTCAGGTATGTTCGGTGATTACTCATCCTTCAGTGACGAGCTTGAGTCACTTGGCGATGTTGACGCGTTAGAGGAGGAAGAGTAATAAAATGACCAAAAAGAGCCTACTCCAAAAGGCAGTTGCCGCCCCTCATGTAATGTGGGCAGTGCTGTTTATTATCGCGCCGCTTCTTTTTGTTGTTTATTACGCATTTACCGATAAGGATGGCAATTTCACATTTGACAATATAGCAGAGCTTGCGCAGGCAAGCTATCTTGAAATCTTTTTAAGATCGCTTTGCTTTGCTTTTTTAGCAACCGTAATTTGCTTGATTATCGCATACCCCATCGCGTATTTTATGACCAAGGCAAGCCCCAAAACGCAAAAAATCCTTATAATGCTTGTTATGCTGCCGCAGTGGCTTAACTTCCTCATTCGTACATACTCCTGGATGGCGATTTTAGAGGACACAGGTATTATAAACGGACTTCTTACATCAATCGGACTTGAGCCTGTTCATATGATAAACACATCGGGAGCAGTTATTTTAGGTATGGTATATAACTACCTTCCCTATATGATTATTCCTCTACACTCTGTAATGAGCAAAATCGACAATCGCTTACTTGAAGCAGCATCCGACTTAGGATGTAGCAATTTCAAGGTTATTACAAGAGTAGTTTTCCCACTTAGTATGTCAGGAATTATTTCAGGCGTAACAATGGTATTTGTACCGTCAATCAGTACCTTCTACATTTCACAAAAATTAGGCGGAGGTAACTTTGACTTAATCGGCGATACAATTGAAAGACAGTTCCAGACAGCATATAATTATAACCTCGGCGCTTCAATGTCATTTGTGCTTATGATAATTATTATGATAAGTATGGCAGTAATGAGTAAATACTCAGGCGAGGATGACGGAGGTGTGATAGTATGAAAAAAACACGAAATATCTACACAGCCCTCGTCTTTATTTTCCTCTATATGCCAATCTTTGTGCTTATTCTGTACTCATTTAACTCATCAAACAGTACAAGCTCCTTTGAAGGCTTTTCACTAAAATGGTATAGAGAGCTTTTCAGCGATTCAGCCACACTTGACGCGCTGAAAAACACACTTATCCTTGCAATTTTATCTGCAGTAATATCCACCGTAATCGGCACAATGGCTGCATACGGTATCAATAAAATGCAGAATAAATATTTAAAGGGCAGTATTATGTCCGTAACCAAGGTGCCAATGATGAACCCTGAAATCGTAACAGGTATCTCAATGATGCTTCTTTTCGTTTTCGTAGGCGTAATGCTTGGCGGTAAATCAACACTTGGCTTCGGCACAGTTTTAATTGCCCATGTCACATTTAATTTGCCTTATGTAATTTTATCCGTAATGCCAAAATTCAAGCAAATGGATAAAAGCTTGCCTGAGGCAGCCCTTGACTTAGGCTGTACTCCAATTCAGTCATTTTTCAAGGTTGAATTACCACAAATTATGCCGGGAATAATTTCAGGCTTAATTATGGCATTTACATTATCACTTGACGATTTTGTAATCAGCTATTTTACAATCGGTAGTGGCTTTGAGACGCTTCCAATTAGAATTTATTCTATGACCAAAAAGCGCGTTACCCCCGATATGTATGCATTATCCACACTTATTTTCGTATCAATTCTGATTTTGCTTTTAGTTTCAAATCTTGTTTCCGATAAGAACAGAGAGAAAATCAGTAAGCAAACAAAAAAGGTAACAAAAATAATCGTAGGCTCAGTTTTTGCGGTTATTGCCGCAATTACACTTATAGTATTTATCGCATCCGTAGGCAAGGAAACAGTAACAGTTAATGTTTATAACTGGGGCGAATATATTTCCGACGGCAGCGAGGACTCCTACAATACCAATTTAGAGTTTGAAAAATACTACGAGGAAAAGCTGAAAGCGCAAGGCAAAAATGTTGATGTAAGAGTGAATTATACCACCTACGCATCAAATGAGGACCTTTACGCAAAGCTAAAAAGCGGAGCGGGTGGCTATGATGTTATTATTCCGTCAGACTATATGATTGAAAGATTAAAGGCGGACGGACTTATTCAGCCTCTTGATTTAAGCAAGATTCCAAACTACTCCAATGTGCAGGAGC
>JAFQAM010000381.1 GCA_017416885.1 Clostridia bacterium
ATCGGTATTGATGTTACCGCTATCGTCATTATTACTTGAACCGCAAGCCACAATTGAAAAGCACATAATAGCAACTAATACCAAGCTTAAAATTCTATACCAAATTTTCATTATTGCTCCTCGCTTATTTCAATGATATATTTTTTAACAGTATCTATACTCGGTAGATGGTCTATTGCGCCTCTACCTGTGGTATTCAGAGCGCCCGCTACATTACCGTATCTTAGCGCATCATTAAGCACCTGCTCTGTTAATATCTTTCCTACATTATTATCTATAACGGAAAGTGCGCCTGCAAAGAATGCATCTCCAGCACCTGTGGTGTCTATCGGCTTGACTGAGATTGTTGGCATTTTATTTTTCTCACCCTTATATCTCCATTCGCTACCGTTTTTACCTAAGGTAATTAAAACCAACTTATCAGTTAAGCTATTAACATATTCCTCGGTAAAGGTTTCAACCTCATCCTCAGAAAACTTAACAATATCAGCTTCTGAAAGAAGCTTCTTATAGGTTTTCACAGCGCTTTCTCTGTCTCTGTAAATATCGGTACGGTAATTGACATCAAAAGCAACAAGCTTGCCAAAATCGTGCGCCCGTTTTGCTATATCTAACGCGTATTCTACACAGTCCTCATATGCTAACATAAGTGAGCCAATGCATATAATGTCAGCAGACTTTATAAGCTCGTCGCTAACTGTTGGCATAAAGTAGTCTGCTGCGTTTTTACGATAAAAGCAGAAGGATCTTTCGCCCTCTTCATTTAATTCAACAAATGCAAGTGTGGTATTTCGATCAGGATTTTTACGGATATATGTGGTATCCATACCGAAATCCTTCGCAAATTTAATCAAGAATTGACCTATCAGGTCATCGCCAACGCTTCCAACAAATTTAACATCTGCGCCAAGCTTTTTTAGTGCGCAAGCTACATTAAATGGCGCTCCGCCAGCTTTTCTTTCATATGTAGTTGTTCCGTTTTTCTCCTCGCCTATCATATCTGCAAGGATTTCACCAATGCAAAGTAACAATTTAAACCTCCGTTTGTTCAGCCTTTTCTAATTGCTTTAGATAAAGCTTATTCTCATTTATAGCAAATATTATGGCTCTTACTACAAGTGCTAAAAAGAATAGAACCTGAGGTAAAACATTAAGCAAGCTATGTTTTACAATGAATGATAGCATCATAGCAAGTAATGAGGCTACAAGAGCGGCAAACCATACAAATGAGCCGACGATTTTCAGCATTGCTCCAAGTGAGCTTATGCTTTCAACACCGCGCAGCTTCATTGTAGAATAGGTTAATAACGCTGCAACCATAATCATAAGCGCCATAAACGGTACAAGTGTAAGTGTGTTTGTAAGACAAGTATAAGCATTCAAAATCCAATTTGATTTGAAGGATTTTTTTATAAATTGGTCTATTGCTATATTTGCCTCTTTTTGTGAAGCTCCCTCGGTAATAATTGCTCCATTTTCAAAATCGTTATAAAATCCATAAAAGGAAATTTCGTTTCCACTCTTTGTTTTAAATGAGCCTGCCATATAATCATCAAAGATAAACAGATAGTCTTTAAGCCCTTGACTTATATATTGATGATAATAATAGTTGCGTAAAAGCGGTACCTTTGAGGTGCTTTCGTATTTAGTTATTTCAGGATAATAATTTGTAAAGTAAAGCTCGTAGATTGCTCTGTTATACTCAGTGATAGTTATGGCGCCCTTTGCAAGGTCGCTTGCTATCTTTTCCGTCAGGGCTTTATTCTCATTGCTTACGCTATCTACATATGCTTTATATTTTTCAACTAACTCATCATTTAGCACAAGCGTTTTGCCTGTATATTTCAATTTAAAATCAAAATTAAGCCTTGCTACATCACTTAAAGTAAGATATTCATCATATGAAATGATAGTATTTTTACCGTCATTTGAAATGCAATAAGCTTCAATTTCGGCAAGTGTACTCGCGGGGCGCGAATCAACAACGATATTGAAACCATTTAATGAATAAGTTAGTTTATCGGTGTCGCTTTCCATAGTGTTTACTAAAAGCTCCTCGGTATATTCGCCGTTGTGCTTTTTTAATTTTAAACTACCGTTTTCTTTTGTTGCATCAATACGCTTATTGATATCAGCATTTGCAAGCACGGTATGTGCGGCTTCCATAATATCGGGGGAATTATTATAATGCACACCGAACGGTAGCATATATCCGCCAAGGGAGCCTGCCCATATAAATACCATTGCTAAAACCAAGCTTAAAATGATATTTGCGTAGCCACGCTTTGCGCCTCCCTTTGCAGTGCTATGCGAAAAGAAGCCAAGGAAAAAATATTTAAACCATTTTTTCATAATTATTTATTTCCGTATTCTCTTGACATTATTGAAAGCTCAGTTTCCTTATCAAATAGGTGAATGAATTTTTCATTGAAGATAATACCAACCTTATCGCCCGGTGCTAAGATATTTCTTTCAGGTACGCTAACAATAAAGTCATTGTCTGTTCCCTGTAAGCGAAGGAATAGCTGTGTTGTGTTTCCGAGAACCTCTTTTATAGTTAGTGTTGCTTTGACACCTGCATCATCAACGCGTATATTTTCGCCTCTTGCGCCAAGGTATACACTGTGAACCTTGCCGTCAAGATATTTTTCTTCAATTGTACGCATTTCTGAAAGCGCAAGGCTAATTGTCTGTCCGTCCTTAAATATAACATTAAGCTTATCGCTCTCGCGTTTAATATCAACCTCAAAGAAGTTCATTTGCGGAGTTCCAATGAAGCCTGCAACGAATTTGTTTTCAGGATAGTCAAAAAGATTTGTAGGTGTATCTATTTGTTGAATTACACCAAGCTTCATAACTACTATTCGTGTTCCCATAGTCATAGCCTCGATTTGGTCATGGGTAACATATATAAATGTAGTTTTTAGCTGATTGTGAAGCTTAACTATCTCTGCTCTCATTGCCGTTCTTAATTTTGCATCAAGGTTTGATAATGGCTCGTCAAGTAGGAAAACCTTAGGTCCACGAACCATTGCGCGACCAAGCGCTATACGCTGACGCTGACCTCCTGACATTTCGGCAGGCCTTGAATCAAGCAATTCCTCGATTCCTAAAATTTCAGCAACCCACTTTACCTTTTCATCTATTTCTTGCTTAGTCATATGAACATAGTTAAATAGTGGCACCGGTGTATTAGTGTAGTATTCTAACTCTGCTTCTGTATCCTTAATGCGTTTTTCAAGCAATGTCTTCTTTTCTGTATAATAGAAAATATCAACAATATTCCTTTTTCTGCCAATTGCC
>JAFQAM010000382.1 GCA_017416885.1 Clostridia bacterium
CATAGCTGCAATTTCAGGTGAGCAATCTGGGTCAACTGAAAGAACAGTTAAAGAGATGTTAACATCGTTTCTTAAATCCTTAGGGAATAAAGGTCTGATAGGACGGTCAATAACACGGGATGTAAGCACAGCCTTTTCTGATGGTTTACCCTCTCTCTTTAAATAACCGCCCGGGATTTTACCAACTGAATACATTCTTTCCTCATAGTCAACTGAAAGAGGTAAGAAGTCAATACCGTCTCTTGGAGCAGCTGAAGCAGTTGCGCAAGCAAGAATAACGGTTTCACCGTAGCGAACTAAAACGCTACCGTTTGCAAGACCTGCCATCTTACCGTTTTCAACGATAAGCTTACGGCCTGCAAGCTCATACTCAATGGTCTTGTAATTGTCAAAAACCTTTTCTGTAAACATTTTTGCCATTTTGTTTTCCTCCGTTTTAATAGTCTTAATAATTTGATTTTCGCGTGAGAGGACATAGCATTTAACCAAAAGCCAAAAAGAATGGTCAGTGGTTAGATGTCAGCGGTCAGCTAATCTCCCTACATCCTATCCCCTATATCCTATATCCTTAACCAAACGCCTTTGGCGCTTGGTTAATTGCTATCTCGTCACGCACGTTTAAACATACTTTTGCCATAACTTAATAATCACAGTCGGCAAAACTGTAATTATGCTAACTACTCATAACAAAACTTTAGCTGTGCAAATTTTGCACAGCTAAGCTTACGCACCAAAGTGCGCATGGTTTTATTACTTTCTAAGACCGAGCTTTTCGATGATAGCACGGTAACGCTCAATGTCTACCTTTGCAAGGTAAGCAAGGAGGTTTCTTCTGTGACCTACCATCTTAAGAAGACCTCTACGGCTGTGGTGGTCATTCTTGTTAACCTTAAGATGCTCGTTAAGGTTGTTGATACGGCTTGTAAGAAGTGCGATTTGTACCTCTGGTGAACCTGTATCACCCTCGTGAGTAGCGTAAGTAGCAATGATTTCCTGCTTTGTCATTTTTCTTCACCTCATAAAATTTATTTGCGCCATGGACTACGCAATCGGTGGGTGAATAACCTCAAAATATGCAAGGTCTGTATCCGAAAGCCTATTCGCAGGCGACTTCGCGTGATATTATAACATAAGGAAGATGTTTTGTAAAGACCTTTTTCAAATATTTTTAAAATATTTCATTTTTCTATTATATACCTTTTCTCTTTATCAAAAAAGCAGATCCTACTCCTTCGCTTTTTTGGAGAAAAAGCTATTATAAATCGAAGCGCCACCGCCCAAAATCAAAAGTCCCCCAAGCATTTTCCTCGGTATCTCGGGATTTACATAGTTGACAAGCCCCGAAAAAATTATACTACCAATAGAACCGATAACCGACATCAGTATAATCTGCTTGTAATTCAAGCTTCTTTTTCGTATATGAATAAAAAAGGAAGACAAAATAGCAATAATAAAAAACATAAGATTAGTACCCTGTGCATTAATTTGACCGAAATTCAGACACAGAGTGAGGAAAATAACAAAAAGTCCTCCGCCGCCAACGCCCATTCCCATAAGCATAGCTACCATAAATCCAACAATAATATTCAGCATCAAATCACCTCATAAGCAAATTAAAGCCCGAATAAATTATAAGCAAAGCAAAAATTAAATTCAAATACTTAACCTTCATTTTGTCCACCAATAAAGCGCCGATAATTCCCCCTGCAATTGCAGGTAAAAGCACCTCGCCAATTATTGAAAAATCGACACAGGAACGCCTCAAATAGAAAATAAGCCCCACCGATGAAATAATAAATGTGGCGCAAAGAGAAGTAGCGTAATTGTCCTTATTCTCGTTTTTTGTGAGAAATGAAAGCATATAAATGAAAATAATTCCCCCGCCTGTCCCCAGAAAGCCGTTTATTCCCCCTGCAATAAAGGAAAGTAATATAAACAGCCCGATATTAAGATATTTGATCTTGAAATTCTTTAAATTCATATTCCACCAAAAATATTTTTTACTTTTGCCAAAAATCTATTGATTTTCTGATTTTTTTCTGCTAATATATTATATATAAGTATGTAATACTATAATAAACTTGTTCTGTACTGTGTTTACATAGCATTAAAAATAGTATTATTCCCGCTTTTAATTTTATACTGTCAATATTTTGAAAAGGAGATGTTTTAATTGAAGGAGAGTAAAAAAAGCAAGGCAGCAGCCGTTTCTCCAAAGAGAAACGAAAATTATAAATCAAACAAAAGCAAGAAAGCCAAAAAAGGCTCGGGAATTTTAAAAGCGATAGGAAGAGCAATGCCATATATTTTAACAATATTGTGCGTTGTATCTTTATTTTCACTCGTAGGATTGCTTGGCAACTTTGGCTCAGCCATAAAAAATACGCTTTACGGCATATTTTCTAATTTTGCAACATACTTCATACCGCTGTTTATGCTGTATCACGCGCTTATGTGGTACTATGACACCAAGAGAAAAATTTGCTTCAGAAGAGTTTTATGCTCATTCTTTGCGCTTTTCGGTATGTCAACATTGCAGCATATCATCACCGTCACAGTTGATACTGACCTTGCGCAAATCAAAAATATAAGCGCGCTCTATTCAAAGGGTGTAAGCGGCGAGGGCGGCGGAGTAATCGGCGGACTCTTAGCAAGAGTGTTAACAAGCATTGGC
>JAFQAM010000383.1 GCA_017416885.1 Clostridia bacterium
CAGGGGACGGGGGCGTGTCCGAAATCATTTTCGCATTTGGCGAATGACATACAACCTGACGGTTGATGATATGCACCCTTCGGGCGATGATATGCAATGATTTGCATTGATGATATACACGCATTCTGCGTGATTTTGCCTGCGGCAAGACAGGGGACGGGGGCGTGTCCGCGTGATTTTCGGTATGTCGAGGACGCCATCCCCTACAAAACGGTGAAATTCAAGCTTCGCTTTTATTATTTACTAATATCATAAACAGACATAGTCTTAATCTCGCTTAGTAGCTCCTCGGCGCTAAGCTCGGTTTTTGCAAAAACAGTGTAGGGAGTGTCGCTTATTAAATCAAAATAGTTGTCGCTCAGCGCAATATCGTGGTTTTTAAAGGACACCTCAACATTTTTTGCAAATGCGCTTGCTTTTAGTGAAATTTGTGCAACACCATTTTCCTTTTTAACGCTTACTGAAATATTAGGATTTAAAAATTTAAAATGCTTAGGCGGAGTGCCAAGCTCTGTATTTCTTGCTAAAATTTCGTTATTTTCGTTATATAGCTCACAATAGAAATATGTATCACGGCTATTTTCAATCAAATCACTTCCGTATGCGCAAGCATCACTTGATGTAAGTGAGGAAACGAACACATCCTTTTTATCCTCAAAAATTACGGTAAGGTCATTTTTTATAATTCCAACCTTAATATATCCCTTAAAGTCGCTTAATGTTTCGTTGGCGATATTTATTGTGATTTTGCCATTTTCGTTAAATAAGCCAAGAGATACTCCCTGATAGAATTTTTTAGCAAAGTAGTGAAGCGCCTTGTATCTGCCGTAATAGTCAATGCTTGACCATGATGCAACAGGCCAGCAGTCATTTAACTGCCAATAAACAGAGCCCATTGTATAACCGCGGCATCTTCTGAAATGCTCAACACCGTACTTAATGGCGTTTGCCTGATTTAGCTGTGAAGCGTAAACGATGGCCTCTAAGGTGGTTGGAATTAAATATTGATCAGCTAAATATTTCATTATCTTAACATTACCGCCACAGCTCTTTTGGTGAGATTCCATGGTGTAGGAAACTAAATTTCGCTCGTTTTCAGGGCAAAAGCTGTAAACCGTCTTTATATTTGGTAAGCTTTCATATCCATATTCGGAGCAGAAGCGGAATTTGTGCTTTCTATATTCATCAAATCCACAATTTCCGTGCCAAACATCCCAAAAATGCACATCTCCACGATTATGAGCGTTGGGATTATCAAAATTACCCCCAGATGTTGGACTTGATGGAATGTAATCATACTGCTTAGCATGCTCAGCGCATATTTTTGGCAAAATGCTTTCGTATAATTCAAGGTAGTCCTTACGAACTAACATGTCATTTCCATCAGCGCATGGCCAGTCTAAAACAGCTAACTCCATTTCGTTGTTACCGCAAAGAAGTCCAAGGGACGCGTGATGTCTTATTCTTTTAATATTGTATATGGCTTCAGCAGTAAATTGTTCCACAAATTCCTCTCTTAACCATACATTAGCGCACGCCACCATAAAGTCCTGCCAGATTAAAAGACCGTATTTGTCGCATAAATCGTAAAAATAGTCGTGGGGATAGAAAGCGCCACCCCAAACTCTTATACAGTTAAAGTTGGCAAAAATGCAGTCCTTAACGATTTTTTCAAGCCTTTCATTTGTCATTCGTGATGGTAGGCTATCAATCGGCACAAAATTTGCGCCCATTGCAAAAATCTTAATGTTATTTACCTCAAAGCAAAATTCTTGACCGTATTCATCATTCTCGCGGCATAGCTTAACTGTTCTTAAACCGATTTTCTTTGATACTGTGTCGATTAAATCGCTATTTTTATAAAGCTTAAATGTAATATCGTATAGATTTTGCTCTCCGTAGCCATTAGGATACCATAGCTTAGGATTTTCAATTTTTATTTGTCCCTTGTTGTTTTCAAGGCAAATGCTTTGACCGTCAATTTCGCATAAAATATCTAAATTATTCACACAGTGCTTGGTATTTACAGTTAAATCAAGAGTAACTGTGTTATTTTCGTGGCGCTGAAGTATTTCAAAATCTTCAATTTTGTCAACATCATAAGCGCACACCTCAACATCACGGAAAATACTTATATTAGGTAATTTTGGCGCCCAGTCCCAACCCGACATATAAAACGCTTTTCTTAGATGGCAAGCGCCTACGGTTGAGCCACCGTCCATATATAAATGATGATTATTTTCCATTTCGTAAAAGTAATTTACAGGGGACTTAAATTCAAGGCGAAGTGTGTTATTTTCCTTAGCCAAGGACTTAATATCGTACTCGTATTTACGGTGCATATTCATAACATGGTCAATAAATGTGCCATTTACAAATATATCGCAAATAGTGTCAAGACCGTAAAAAATCAAGTCGATTTTTTCTTTATTTAGCTCGTTTTCACTTAAAGCAAACTCAGTATAAAAGGTGCAGTCCTTTTTTGAATATTCAAATAGAGCTTCCTCATTTGTGCCATAGTATGGCTCATCTATATAACCGTGGTTTAAAAGCACGCTATACATATCGCATGGCACAGTACATTCAAGACCGCGGTAATTTTCATAATCCATTTTAAAGTTAGTAATTTTCATAAAATCCCCCTAAAAAGTTATATTATAAGTTTATCATAAAAGAAAAAATATATCAAGAAAAATTCATTCTGCGATTGAAAAAATATACAATTAATGATATAATCAAGCTGTAATACTATAAGGCGATAAGGAGAAAACAAATGAAGGTAACATTTATGGGTGCGGGAAGCACCATATTTTCCAAAAATGTGCTTGGCGATACAATGCTTTGCGATGCTTTTCACAATTGTGAAATTGCGCTATACGATATTGACGGGCAAAGACTTGATGAGTCATATCTCTTAATTACAAAAATGAATGAATCTATTAACGAGAGTAGAGCGACCGTTAAAAAATATCTTGGCGTTGAGCAAAGAAAAGACGCATTAAGAAACGCAGACTTCGTTGTAAACGCAATACAGGTTGGGCTTTATGACCCCTGTACAATTATTGACTTTGAAATCCCGAAGAAATACGGACTTCGCCAAACAATCGGCGATACTCTCGGTATAGGCGGTATTTTCAGAGCGCTTCGTACAATCCGCGTATTAAAGGATTTTGCAAAGGATATTGAAGAGGTTTGCCCTAATGCATGGTTTTTAAACTACACAAATCCAATGGCTATGCTTACAGGCTATATGCTTCGCTACACCAAGGTTAAAACCGTAGGACTTTGTCACAGTGTACAGGGATGCTCAAGAGGCCTTCTTAAATCCCTTGGCATGGAGGATAAATTAGAGGGTAGGCTTGAAAAAATTGCAGGCATAAACCATATGGCGTGGCTCCTTGAAATTACCGATAAGGACGGAAACGACCTTTATCCCGAAATCAGAAAGCGTGCAAAAGAGAAGAATAAAAACGAAAAGCATTGGGATATGGTTAGATACGACTATATTGATAAATTGGGCTACTATTGTACTGAATCAAGCGAGCATAACGCAGAATATAATCCGTTCTACATAAAAGCGGGCAGAGAGGACCTTATCGAAAAATTCAATATTCCTCTTGACGAGTATCCGCGCCGTTGCGTAAATCAAATTGCAGGCTGGCAAAAGCAATACGAAGCGCTTATGTCGGGAGAAAAGGTTGAGCATACCCGTTCACAAGAATACGCATCATATATTATGGAAGCAATTTACACAAATAAGCCATACACCATCGGCGGAAATGTGCTTAATCACGGTGTTATTCCAAACCTTCCGTATGAAGCTTGCGTTGAGGTGAAATGCTTGGTTGACGGCGAGGGCATCCATCCAACATATGTAGGTGAGCTTCCTTTACAGCTTGCTGCAATGAACTCATCAAACATCTATCCTCAAATGCTCACTATTGAAGCCGCCCACGAAATGTCAAGAGAAAAGGTGTATCAAGCCGCAATGATGGATCCGCACACAGGAGCGCAGCTTTCAACCGATGAAATCGTAGCAATGTGCGATGAGCTAATCGAAGCCCACGAAAAAGCAGGGTATCCTGTTTTTTAAGGAAAACATTTTCCTTAAAAAACAATCACGCGTAGCGTGTATGTAATCAATGCATCGCATTGTATGGAATCCGTACAAGGTACGGAATGTAATCACAGCAAATCTGTGCATGTAACCGCGCAGCGTGTATGTAATTGCATCACAAACAGCGCTTGAAAAAATAAATTCATATGCTAAAATAAAACTATAATTTTATATAAATCCCTTGGAGTGTCTTTTATCGACACTCCAAGGCGTTTTTTATATTTGTAGTTGTAAAGTCTTACTTTTATATTGCTACGGTGGATATACCAATGTTGTTTAGCATTCAAAAAACGATTTTAGCTAAATCAGCAACATCTTGTAACATCGCGATTTCTGTATTCTGTTGGCGTTATTCCCATTATTGATTTAAAGTTTCTGTTGAAGCTTCTTAGACAGTCAAAGCCACATTCGCAAGCTATATCAAGCACGGTGCGATTTGTGTTCAGCAAAAGATAACACGATTCATTTATACGGCAACGGCATACATATTCGGTGTAGCTGATGCCTATGACCTTGAGAAAAAGCTGCGATAAATAAGCATAATTATAGTTAATTTCTTTTGCTAATTCGTGAAGAGAGCATTCCTTTTTATAGTTTTCAGAAACAAAGTTGAAAATTTTGAAAATCAGGTTATTATTATTCTTGGATTTTATGTATTCTGCGGTGCTATCGAATTCACTGCAAATAGAGTATAACAGTCCCTTTAATTCTATTGTGGTTTTATTTTTTTTAAAGTTAGTAATTCTGTTAATGAAAAAGCTATCTAAATTAAACTTATTGTTCTTAGGTACATAGCCCTCGTAGCTTTGGCTAAAGGCTTTTACAAGCTGCTGTGGAAAAATCAAAGCAGCAAGCTCGGAATTCTCATAGCTTTTTGTTTGGTGAAGCTGGTTTGGAAATACCAAAACGCATTCGTTTCCGCAGACAGTGTACTTCTTTTCTCCTACTATTACTTCAGATTCGCCTTTTGCAGCTACTATTAATTCAAAGCTATTGTGGATATGTGCAGGAATATTAAGATTAGTATTGCGCCAAAGAACCGCCTCATTTGAAAGCATTGAGTGATAGATTTCGTATATCATATAAGCCTCTTAATAAAAAATAGATTTTGTATTGCTATTATACCATAGATAATGATACAATTAATGCTTTCAGAAAAAAATACTGAATAATGTCTATATTTCGCATACATATGTCTTGATAGACTGACAAAAGTTCTGTATCATAATATTGAGAAAACGAGGTTGATACCACTAATACGGATTTAAATAGTTAAAATTGCAATTTGATGAAGGAACCTCTGTGCGATTTTGTCAAAAGGCTTTTTATATCACAGAATATATTTGAAAAGGAGAAAAACAATGAAAAAGAGAATTCTTTTAGTTACCCTTATGGTAGCAATCCTTGTTTGTGTCTTTGCTATTTCGGTAAGTGCGTCAGTTAGCACCGCATACGATAAAACCGAAAAAGTAACAGTAACGCTTACAAACGGAACACAGGAATGCGCATTGTACGATGCGGACGGCGACGAGCTTGTATGGTACACACTTGACGGTGGTGCAACCGTTACAAGCATTAAAGCGAAGGACCTTACAATCACTTATGCAAACGACGGCAATAGCCTGCAACAAATTTATTTGGACGCGGATAAGAAAACCTGTCTTCAAAGAATCGGCGAGAAAACCTACAACTGTATAGTTGTTGCCAACCTAAGAGGTCTTACATTTACCACTCTTCCTAATAGCAACTATGTTGGACTTTTTGAGGATAGCCCTATCGTTCAATATGTTTATTTACCAGTAACTATTGCATCAATCGAGTGTAATCATTTTCTTAGAGCTACCAATATGAAGGTTTGCGATTTCCCTGAGGACGCACGCTATGCCTTTGTGAATTCTAATGTTTTTAACGGTGCAAGCGCACTTGAGGAAATCAATCTTGCCGGTCTTACCTCGGTTAAAGGCTCTCAGCATTTTATCGGTTGTACTTCACTTAAAAGAGTTATCGGCTTTGAAAAATCCACAATTACATTTTTAGGCGACAATATGTTCCAAAACAGCGGACTTGTTGAAATTGCTATTCCTAATACTGTGACTACAATTGGCAAGCAATTGTTCTATGGAAGCAGTGAGTTAGAAACTGTAAGCTTTGGTGCGGGCTTAACCACACTCGGAGCTTATGATGCGGTTAAGAATTGCCCTTCATTAAAGACAGTTTATATGTCATCTACTGTTGCCACCCTATCGGTAGCCACCTTTGAGGGCGCAACAAATGTTGAGGTAATCTTCTATACAGGCACAAAAGAGCAGGCTGATGCATTCCGAGCATCTGCTGCGGATTCCAAAAATAGACAGAATCACATCTTAAATGCTACTTTAATTTCTGCCACTGAGTATAACGCGCTTCTTGAAAAAAGTGGCGTCTATATCGTTTATGATTATAGCGTATGCGATGCATTCTATAACGGTAAGCATAGCACATCTCAATTAAGTCCTTGTGTTGCTGAATGCTCAAATTGTGGAGATAAGATAGTTAACCATATAAGCGATTATGAGTCAGCTGTTGTTACATATGCAAATGGATTTATGGATAAGGGTCAAAAGACAGTTACTTGCGCAAGCGTGGGCTGTGGCTTTAAATTTGAAAAGGAGCTTAATCCCTTATTCACATGCCTTGGCTACTCAGCGCCAGAGGATGATGGCAGAAGCGGTATCGCTGTCGGCTATACTATTAATAACGATGCTATCAAGGAATACAAAAAAGCAACAGGCAAGACCTTAACATACGGTGTATTTGCCGTAGCAAAGGCAAAACTTGGCACAAATGATATTTTTGATGAAAGCGGAAAAGCAATAAGCGTAGCGATAGTGGCTGAAATTTCAGAATATAATTTTGTATCTGTTGAATTAAAAATCACAGGCTTCACCGATGAAAAAAAGGACGCCAAGCTTGCTATGGGCATGTATGTGTCTGTAACAGATGAAGAATGCACAGAGTATTCATATCTTCAAAATGGCGCACCAAGTGAAAACGAAAAGTATTTCTTTATTTCCTACAATGATGTAGTAAAAAAGCCTTCAACAGATGAAGAGGTGGCATAATGAAATACGAAGCTCCGAAATACGAAACGGCAGTTATAGAAACAGAAGATATTTTAACTGCTTCATCAAATCAAACCTCTAAATATGAGGTTGAAATAAACAATGATGGAAGCGGAAACATAATAATGAACGCATTAGACTTGTTCAAATAAATAACACAAAAGCCGTATAGCGCAAAACTATATGGCTTTTTCTTTGGTCAAAAACCACCTCGATTTAATATAAGAAAAGTATATCACAATAAAAAACGATTGCAATAAATGCTTAAACGCCTTGCAAATTTAAATATTATATGCTAAAATAAGACAACAAAGACAGCAGCTATTATTTTCGTTAGTATAATCTCGCTGACATCTAATAGCTGACAGCTTTTAAACCACAAAGGAGCTTAAACCATGAGCAAAAGAACAGAAGAAATACTTTCAAAATTATCACTTGATGAGAAAATTTTTCACCTTGTGCAGCTTACAACTGCAACATTTGTGCCGTCACTTAACAAGCCAAATGTTGTAACAGGACCAAACAGCATTTTAAAGCTTGACGAGGATATGATTCACGAAGCAGGCACGCTTCTCAATCTTATTGGCGCAGAAACTATGATTGAGGGACACGACTACTTTATGTCAAAGAATAAAAACGGAATCCCACCGATTTTTATGCAGGATATTATCCACGGTCACAGAACACTATATCCAATAAACTTAGCCGTTGCAGCATCCTTTAACAGAGAGCTTGCCAAGGACCTTGCAGCTATGGCAGCTAAGGAAGCAAGCCTTGACGGTGTAAGCGTTACATTTGCGCCAATGGTTGACTTGGTTCGCGATCCGAGATGGGGCAGAGTAATG
>JAFQAM010000384.1 GCA_017416885.1 Clostridia bacterium
ATCAATGTTAATACAGAATGTCAATTAGCTTTCGCTGCTGCTACAAGAGCATATGTTGAGGCTGGTAAGGACTTAAGCGGTAAGGGATTTGACCCAAGAAAGCTTCTTGCTCCAGGTTTTGAAGCAATTAAAGCAACCGTTAAAGAAAAGATGGAGCTTTTCGGTTCTGTAAACAAGGCTTAATTAAATTTTATATGCAAAAATCCTCGATTTTTAATCGGGGATTTTTGTTGTTATTCGATTATAAATTGACAAAACGATAATATTATGGTAAAATCTATGTAAGAGATTTGGAGATGTAAGGTGGAGACATAGAACCGTCCGAAACCACTGAAAAAGTCCCCGTATGATTGAAGGAGAAATATGTGAAAAAAGAATATTTTGAAGTAAAAATTGATGTAGAGAAAACAAAGATGAATTTTAAAAACTATGTTCAAAATAAATCTGAGAAGGTTGATGTGGATGAAATTTATGGTTTTTATCATATTGATAAGATTGAACTATATAAGAAAAAAAATCCAAGAAGCATTAGAATATTATGCGATTACTACATTTACGGAGAAATAAATAATGACGGTATACTAAAATACACATATAGGCGAACTTTTGAAAGTATAGTTTTTACTATTTTTGCCCCTATGTTCATGTTAATAGCGGGAGTATTGTTGGGAGCAGTCATATTGAAAATAGAAGCTATGTATATTTGGATTTTCCCTGCAACTATTTTACTTTTATGTAATATGTTAAAAAATAAAGAGTTAAGAAAAGACTTAAAAAGTTCTTTGTCAAGACTGATAGTCATGATCTAGGGAACGGTTCTATGTTTCTTGGAGACAGGAGACGGTATAAGGAGATTTTTATGGAATATAATATTGCATTTGAGATTACTGAGGTTTCAAAATTTCATTACTACACGGCAGCAGGGGTTTTTGCCGGTTTATTTATTATCGCATTTTCTGTTTTTCTTGGGACATTCGGTACAGCTGTTCATTCTGCTTTATGGAAGCCATTAATATCGTTTTTGTTTTCGGCAGTATTTCTATATTTCGCCGTACAATTATCTATCAGCACCACAAAGATGATTAATGATGTTTATGGTTGCTATGAGCAAGGAGATGCGCAGATTGTAGAAGGTACGGTAGAAAATTGTGATACTAAGCATTTTTATAAAAATGGACGAGGCTCTTTTACTGTAGATGGCGTAAAATTTGATTACGGACATACAGTTGGACTGCCAAGTTATCGAGGAAAAAATAATTTGATTCAAGAAAATGGTCAAAATGTCAAAATTCATTATATTCCGTATTCAAACCAAAATTTGATTGTAAAAATTGAAATTTGCGATTAGAAAGACATGGAGACACAGAACCGTCCCCTGTCTCCCTTAAGGAGAAATTATATGAACAAAAAAGAATTCAAAATAACAACTACAAAGATATATGAAGAGTATGGTTTTTTAAAAAAAGGAAAGTATTTCTATTTAGATTTGGAAGATGTATTGATATGTTCTGGTTTTTCTCATGCTTATGGATGCACATATTTAGCATATAATGTAAGTATAAAAGCACTACATTCAGAAAACGAAAGAAAAATGAATGATATGTTTGATGGGTATGATTCTACAGAAAATCAAATTTGCTTTAATGAAAAAGAAAAAGGTATTTACCAAATTGAAATTTGCTACGAAAAATACACAAAGGAAGAATACGAAAAAAAATTAACAGATGTATTACATAAGCATTTTGATCCTTATAAAAATGATGCAATAGGATTTATTAAAAAATGCTGCACAGAAGTAGGTGTCTTATTTGATAATGAAACTATGTTATTAAAAGCAAAAGCCAAGAAATATTTAGAAATATAAGTATTGTATTAAAGTAAGTCAAGATGACAGGTGATGGCTCTATTGTTTGAGATTGATAATGCTTACTTTTCTAACAAAAAACTTAATAGTTTGGCGCACACGGAGCAATCCGTGTGCGTTTTTGGTTGCATGCAGAAAAGCAGTTGCGGAGACACAGAACCGTCCCCTGTCTCCGAACCGTCCCCTGTCTCCCCTTAAAAATCAAAGCTTTTCGGTTCGGTAAACAAATCTTAGCATATTTTTAAATAACGGAAAACGGAACAGGCAAAATGCCTGTTCCGTTTTTAGTATTTTATTTGTTGGTCGAATATTATTTCGCCTGTATTTGATATGTAAATATAGCGATTATAATCTTTATTGTCTATTTCTATGTCGCCTTCAACCTCTATGATTATAGAGTTTTTAACGGGCAATACGGCTATGTAGCAATCGTTTGTATTTGCTACCTTGCCAACTAATTTCTTTTCGTATTTTTCGGTATCGTAAATATGAACCTGATGGTTGGTGTTTAGTGTCATTACACAGCTTTCGTCAAAGTAAATAATCACTTCTTCATCTTCAAAGGTGTGAACAACTTCAATTTTTTTGTTTACTTCATTGTAATAGCAAAGGGATGAACCGTGTACTCCTCTGAAATCTGCTCTTGTTGACCAAAATTGATTTTTATTACAGTAGTATATAGTAAAATACATTATTCCGTTTAGGTTTTTAATTTTCACATTTGTTTGGTAAAAATCGCCCGCGTCAACACCTATTCCGGTAGTTGTATATGCGTATTCGTATATTGCTCGGTCAACCTCGTGCATACTTTCTACATCATATTCATCCTCATCATCATAATAATGATGAGGGTCTGATGATATGGTAAAACCGCTATATCTGTCGCTATCAACCTTTTTGGTTAGTTCGTTTACTTGCTCTTCTGTCAAGAGCTGGGTATCTTGTTTCATATCTAGTTCATTAGCTTCGTTATCCAATATGAAAGTTATTTTATAGTATTCGTAGTGGTCAACAAGTCCTGTGTTAACATTATATTTAGGAACTCTCCTTATACCGTATTGCATAAAGCCGTTTTCTGTAAGCTCTGCGCCGTAATTATTACCTGTATAGTCAAAGCCACTATGCTCATATTTATAGCTTTCAATAAACATTTGGTTTTTTTCTTTATCTATCAACCAATCATTATTTATCAACATATATTTGTCATTTTCTTGCACAGAAGATGAGTTGATAAATACAGCGGGTATATTTTTTAGCGCGCCACTGCTGCCATTTCCGCAAGAGCCACAGGATGAGCAAGAAAGCGTTGTACAGCCTGCGCAAAAAACAAGGCAGGATGAAAGTATCAGCATTAAGATAATAAATGTCATTAAGACTGCTATTCTAATTATGTTTCGTTTCATAGATAAGCCTCCTTTGTATCTTTAGTATATCATAAAGGTTGCAAAAAATCAAGCAACCTAAAGTTTACATTTGTCAACCGCAGGTTAGAATTTTATTTATATATTGATTTTATTGTATTTATATCTTGACTTAATTTTAATATTATATTAAAATTAGGATAGTATACTATATATTTTCAAGGAGCTTTTTCTTATGAGCAATATTAATGTAGATTTTAGCAAGGTATCGGGTAAAATTAAGGTTATGCACGCGGTGAATAACGGTCCTCATGTGACAAGGGGTGACCAAAAAAGAGGTAATCAGGATTACTACAAGGCGGCGCGTATTCCTTATGCAAGGACACACGATGCTGCGTTTCACGCACAATACGGCGGTGAGCATAGCGTTGATATTCAAGCTATATTTCCTGATTTTGATGCAGATGTAAATGATCAAAACAGCTATGATTTTGCTTGCACGGATAAGTATATTGCCGAAATGTTTGAGTTTGGCACAAAGCCATTTTACCGTCTCGGCTCAAAGATTGAGCATTACATAAAGAAATACGGCACATTTCCGCCTAAGGATTATCACAAGTGGGCAGAAATTTGCGAGCATATTATTATGCACTATACTGAGGGCTGGGCAGACGGCTTTAACTACGATATGGAATATTGGGAAATTTGGAATGAACCGGATTTAGACCCTGATGACAGTCCTAACAAGCGTTGTTGGCAAGGGACTGAAGAGGAGTTTGCAAGGTTTTATACTGTTGCTTCTACATATTTGAAAAACCGTTTTCCTCACTTAAAAATTGGCGGTCCTGCCATTGCTTGGAATGAGGATTGGCTTGAAAGATTTTTTGAAAGAATTAAGGATGCACATCCTCCTATGGACTTTTTATCCTGGCACTGGTACGGTGTTGAGCCAAGGAAAATGTCTAAAAAGGGTACAAGAATTGCTAATATTGCAAAGCGGTACGGATATGGGGATGCGGAAATTATTCTTAATGAATGGAACTATGTACGCGGTTGGGCTGACGAATTTGTATATAGCATTGAAACCATTATTGGTATGAAGGGCGCGGCGTTTACATCTGCTTGTATGGCTGAGGCGCAGAAAAATCCTGATATTGATATGCTTATGTATTATGATACAAGACCTTGCGCTATGAACGGTATGTTTGATTTTTATACTATGCGTCCGCTTAAGGGATATTATCCTTTTCTTATTTTTTCTAATATTTACGAGTTAAAAAATCAAGTTAAAGCAAAAATCGACGATAAGGAAATTTATGCGGTTTGCTCTAAAAATGAGGAATATGCGCGAATGACGGTTACTTATTATAGCGAAAATGATAACGCTTCAGCTAAATTTGTAGCTATAAATACTAAGGGCGCGGATTTTAGCAATGCAAGGATATTTGTAACCGATATTAATGGGACAATGGTTGAAAATCTGATTGATAAATTTATTGACGGCAAAATTACATTAAGGCTTGAAAGAAACAGTATTGTATATATTGAGGGGAAAATATAATGAGTACAATTAAAGTTAATTTTAACAAAGAAATAGACAAAATAAGAATAATGCACGCGGTAAATAACGGTCCTTGTGTTGGTGGTAGTGAGCAAACAAGAGGAAATCAAGATACATACAAGGCGGCAAGAATTCCTTATGCAAGGACACACGATGCTTCATTTTTCGCCGGCTACGGTGGAAATCATACTGTTGATGTGGATTTTATTTTTCCTGATTTTGATGCAGATGTAAATGATCCAAAAAGCTATGATTTTGCTTGCACGGATTTATATATGAAGCAAATTATAACTTACGGCACAAAACCGTTTTTCCGTCTTGGCTCAAGGATTGAGCACGAGATTAAAAAGTATAATACATTTCCACCTAAGGATTTTAAGAAATGGGCGGAAATTTGCGAGCATATTATTATGCACTATACTGAAGGTTGGGCTGACGGCTTTAACTACGATATGGAATATTGGGAAATTTGGAATGAGCCTGACCTTGATGCGCACGAGGAAAAGAACAAAAGATGCTGGCAGGGGACATTTACGGAGTTTGTGGACTTCTTCTCTACCGCGGCTAAGCATTTGAAAAACCGTTTTCCCAATTTAAAGATTGGCGGTCCTGCTTCTTGCGGAGATGAGGAATGGAGTGAAAAGTTCCTTGCGGAAATCAAGAAAAAAGACACTCCTCTTGACTTTTTCAGTTATCATTGGTATTGGACACAACCATACGATATGACGGA
>JAFQAM010000385.1 GCA_017416885.1 Clostridia bacterium
AAATTCTTAAAGCCTTCTATTAAGTATCGAGAAGTTGTAGTTTCATAATAGCTTATAAGCAAAATGCAGCAATCTGAAAAGACATCCTCATCTACATTTTCAGGATTCTCGACAAGCGTTGTAAGCTCCTCATAGCTTTTTATAACCTGATAATACCAACCAAAATCAAAATCCTTATAAAAGCCTGTGGAATTTGAGCGAGGAACATTGTCACCAAGATATGTACCCAATATAAGGGGCTCATAATAATAGTTGCTCTTTTGCTGTGTTTTTTCAAAGCTGTTTACTGTGGTTACATTTTCAAAGAGGTCAGCATATGTGAATACAATTTCGCAAATTTTACTATCCAACCTTCCATTGTGCATTTGATAAATGGAATTTTCGTATTCCATACAGTCGGTTATTACAAATTCCTTGTCACCTTGGGTTACGGTAAGCATTGTATAGCCTCCGGGTGGGGGGGACTGTCCGACATCTTCAAACTCACCTTCAAACAAAAGGCTCATTATTTCCTTTATTTGTCCTTCATCCTCTATTATTTGTTTATATGCTTGTTTAGCGGGCTTGTAATAAATTTCTATTTTATTTGCTTCCGTCTGCATATCTACCAACTGAGGAAAGTCTGTTATTTTCTTTATTTCACCTTGATTATCGCCTGTTATATCCGTGTCGGTGCTTGTATCTGTGCTTTTGTCGCTGCCTGTGTCGATAATTTGACTATCTGTGTCTATATTTGCGTTAGTGTTCTTATTTACTTCATTACAGGAAATCAGCATTGTAAGAAGCATTATTGACACTAAAATCAAAGATAATATGCGTTTCATATGCTTTCTCCTTTATTCTATAAATTCTCTCACATTCAACTCAAACAGGATAGTGACATCGGGATTTTTAGAAATTGGATACAGTGCGTCGCGTTTGTCGATTTCGATTACCATAAAGCGACAGACATCGCCGTTATGGTTATGGTTGTAGTCGCTTTCCTCAACGGTTATATATACGCTTTCGCCGTCGGTGTGAAGCTCCTTAAAGCCAACGAAGCAAACTGAGCAAGGATCTCTCAGGTACATTATGAGCATATAAGAGTCGTCTCTTTTCCAATTTATAAGAGGGGAAATGCTATAATAATTGCCAAACTCGTTTATTTCATCAACTGATGTTAAAAGCCAGGATGTGCCAGCTTTTATATCAAGCTTTTTATCGGAGTTATAAATCTGGTAGTCCTCAATATATTCGCCTATGGAATTGAAGCTCCAGGATATTTTGCCTGTGGTTTTATCGGTCCACTCATCTACATAGGTATTATGCTTAGGGATTTTTAAAAAATATGTGTGTATTGAGCAAGCTTCTGTAACATCGAAGCCCGTTTTTCCTTCAAAGCTGATTTTTGCTGCTTCTAATTCATAATCATAGGTAAAATCATAAAAGCCGTCAATTTCATATGGCATACCTGTTGCAATATGAGCGCCCATTACTAAAATATAATAATTATTAAAAAATCTCTCATTCAGCTCGCTAAGGTCACTGAATACCTTGGTGGCGGTTTCATAATCAAACACTAACTCGTAGTAAATTCCAAGCTCGAAATCGTGTCCGTTATTTCTTTTAGACGGCACGCTATCGCCTATGTAATTGCCTAAGCGAAGTGATTTATAATACGGTGTAATATCAATGCTTGTGGGCTTTTTACTGTTTTCGCAGCCGTTTGCTATATATTTATTCGGGGGATTCATAGCATAATTCAGTGCTTCAACAATATTGCCTCTGAGCTTATAATATTCGCCGTTATGCAAGATACATTCGGTTACTACAAAAACGCTTTCTCTGTCTCTTATATCAAGTCTATATGAGTCACCGCCTGTTGGGATAGTATCGCCCACATTTTTCAGGTCGCTTTCAAGCACCGATTTCATTATTATAGCTATATATTCCGGCTCGGTTATTGTCATTTGAGTAAACTTACCGTTTGCCTTATATGATATATCTATACTGTCGGCATACTCTGTCATTTTTTCAAGTGACGGTAAATCAGTAATTTTTTCAATTTCAGCCTGTGTTTTATCAGTATCAGATGATAAATTGTCTGAGCCTGTGTCGGTAATTTGGCTATTTGTGTCAGTTATATCATTTGTATCATTGCAAGAAGCAAGTACAAAAAGCAAAGCAAAAAGCATTAAAATTATTGATATAATTTTTTTCATATACTTGCTCCCTTCCTTTAATCCTTCTATGATAGTTTATAATATAAAGCTTGAAATGTCAATATCAAATTTGAAAATGAGAGCTTTATTGGCTGATGTAGTCAGTTTTTTCTGCGTGTACTCTTTTTTCGCAAAGTATTTTTATTTTTGTTGTATTTTTGATCAGGTCTGACGCATTTTCCATTTTAATTGAAAGCAAGGTAATGCGTGTATTCTCGTTATCGCATCCGTCCTTATGCTCAAGCGCTTCATAGGTCAAGAATGCGGTTTCACCGTCAAAATGGAAATTTTTATAGCCTACGGAGCAATAACAGTTCTTTTCGCATATTAATATAAATACTCTGCTTTCATTACCGCAATCGTGTATCACCGTTTTTTCATCTGTCAAGCAGTTATTTAAAAGCTCGTTGATTTTTGAAAGGTCTGCGCTTATATAGCTTTCGCCAAGACTTATTTTGCTTTCATCAATACGGTCAAATGTGTAATAGCTATATTCGTAATTACCAAACTCCTCAAAATGAAATGCAATATCGCCTATGCTTGGTACCTCTCCGTATAAGGTGTTTTTCGGTACTATGAGATAATCGTAATACTCTATCTCGTCACAGGTGGAGTCATTATCATTGTATTTTGAATGTACATCTATGGATAAAAGCTTTAAATCCAAGTCGTATGACAAATTCAAGAAGCCTCCGCTTGTGGCGATACGGTGTGAGGATGTGCCTATTGTTCTTATTATTAAAATAAAGTTATTCTCAAATACTTCCTTTGGCACAGATGTTGGATTTTCCACAAGACGGGAAAAATCATCGTATGTTTTTATTATTCGGTAATTAGATTTAATTCCCCATTGTTTCATATCGTCCAACAAATATTTTCCTGCATTTACTCTTTCATAATAGCGGTATTCCTTTTCGCCTGTGAAATCAAAGGTGTTGTATGACGGCGCAAGCGCTGATTCATCATCGTTGGTGATTTCATCCTTATTATCGGTGTCGTTTGCGTCTGTATTTTGAATTGTGTCGTTGATTGTGTCCTTACTTGTTTCGTTATTACAGGAAGCAAGCGCAAGCAGCAGTATAACTAAAGCTAAAAATAATGATAGATATTTTTTCATAATTTCTTCTCCTTATTTTTATTCATATCTTGCGTGTACGCTTAAATCTCCGTCTTCATACATTGTGCATCCGCTTAATGTTGAGGGGTTATCTATAATGCCATTGTCTGCTTGGTTTATCTCCCGTTCAAAAAATACTGCTACTATATCGCCAACCTCTATTCCACCGCATTTACGCTTGATTTTCATTTCACTTGTTGAAACCTTGAAAACCATTCCGTCATCATTGTTTATGCAAAATGTTGAGTCATCTATGAGAATATAGTCATCGGTGATTTCGGTAACTATTCCTACAATATCGTACTCATATTCATCATTCAAGCCTTCGGTTGCGTTTTCTAAAGCATAGTCAATTATTTTTTGAGCTTTTTCCTCGCCGATATAGTAGTGATATGAGTAATGCTGTATCAGGTTGGTTTTTACATATCCGTTTTCTGTAATGTAGAAAACATGCTTATACGCGCCTAACTGCTCAGAGGTGGCTGTAAAACACACATAGTCGCCTGTCAAATTCCAACCTACACTATTTTCATTTTGTATTTCTGCATCCTTACAGCTATATAAAATGCTCCAAATATAGCTGTCATCCTCTAATTTATATCTTTGATTATTTTTGT
>JAFQAM010000386.1 GCA_017416885.1 Clostridia bacterium
CATATGACGAGTCTTACCTGCCTTACCGATCTTAACGGTATCATGCTCGATGTTACCGATCTGACCGATTGTAGCCTTACAGTCAAGTCTTACAAGTCTTACTTCACCTGATGGAAGTCTTACCTGAGCCATTCCGTTTTCCTTAGCCATAAGCTGAGCCTGCGCACCGGCTGTACGAACAAGCTGACCGCCCTTACCCGGGTAAAGCTCAATGTTATGGATGATTGTACCAACCGGAATATTTTCAATTGGAAGTGTGTTACCGGGCTTAATATCTGCGTCTGCTCCGGAGTAAAGAACATCACCGTCTGTTACGCCTACAGGAGCAATTACATAGCTCTTCTTGCCCTCGTCGTTTTGGAGAAGAGCGATGTAGGATGTTCTGTTTGGATCGTATTCGATACCGATAACAGTTGCCTTGCCTTCTTCTCTCTTGAAGTCGATTAATCTGTACTTCTGTTTATTTCCGCCACCGTGATGACGAACTGTGATCTTACCGTAGCTGTTACGACCAGCATGCTTCTTCTTTGTTTCGATAAGAGTCTTCTCAGGGAAGAACTTTGTTACCTCGTCGAAAGAAGCAACTGACATATGTCTTCTTGACGGTGTGGTTGGTTTATACTTCATTGTAGCCATTATTACTTACCTCCCACTAATTAGTTAAGACCGTTAAAGAATTCGATTTCCTTGGATGTAGCTGTGAGTGTTACGATAGCTTTCTTCCACTCGCTTGTGTATCCATAGTGATAACCCATTCTCTTTGGCTTCTTTTTCATATTGATTACATTTACCTTTGCAACCTCAACGCCGAAGAGCTCTTCAACTGCCTTTGCAATTTCAGGCTTTGTTGCGTCTGTTGCTACCTTGAATGTGTATCTCTTGCTTGCGATACCATCCATGGACTTTTCTGTGATAACTGGTTTTAAGATTATATCCTGAGCAAATTTCATTATGCGTAAACCTCCTCAAGCTTTGTTACAGCACCTTGTGCGAATACGATTGTATTGCAGTTTAAGATGTCGTATACATTAAGTGTGTTTGTATAAGCAACCTTAACGCCAGCGATGTTAGCTAAGCTCTTTGCTACCATTGGGTTTGCACCGTCAAGAACAACTAAGCTCTTCTTGCCTGCGCCGATGTTAGCGAGCATTTCTACCATAACCTTTGTCTTGTATTCGTTTGCAACGATTGCATCAACAACGATCATTTCGTTGCTTGCTACCTTAGAGCTTAATGCGCTAAACATAGCGATTTGCTTAACCTTCTTGTTAAGCTTTGTGCGGTATGAGCGTGGCTTTGGACCGAGAGCGATACCACCGTGTGTCCATTGTGGTGATCTTGTTGAGCCCTGTCTTGCTCTACCTGTACCCTTTTGCTTCCATGGCTTCTTGCCGCCACCGGAAACTTCACTTCTTGTAAGTGTGGACTGAGTGCCCTGTCTCTGATTGAGAAGGTATGCTCTTACTGCCGCGTGGAGAACAGCTTCGTTAACTTCCGCACCGAAGATTACATCGGATAATGCGATTTCGCCAACTTGAGCGCCAGTCATATTTACAACTTTAATATTTGGCATCTTTCTATTCCTCCTTCGACTTATGCTTTAACGCTGTCGCGAATTACTACGATACCGCCGCGTGCGCCTGGGATAGCGCCCTTGATTGCGATAAGATTCTTTTCAGCGTCTACTTTAATTACTTCAAGGTTTAATACTGTAAGCTTTTCGTTACCATATTGACCTGCCATCTTCTTATTTTTGAAAACTCTTGATGGTGTTGAGTTTGCACCCATTGAACCAACCTGACGG
>JAFQAM010000387.1 GCA_017416885.1 Clostridia bacterium
CCTGGTATCGGTGAAGGTAACGCAGTAGCAAAGGCGTGTGAGGCAGTAGGCCGTCAGCCGGAGGCAGCAGGCGCAGTTAAATCAACAATGTTTGTAGGTTGTGCAGTAGCAGAAACAACAGGTCTTTATGCTCTTATTATAGCGCTTTTGCTTATATTCTTAGCGCCTAACACATTTATTAATGTTTTAAAGAAGGCACAAGAAGCAGGCTTGCTACAATAATTTATAAAAATAGGAGAAAATATGCAACCATCTGACATTATCACAGTCAATCTGTGGCAAATTGTGGTTTCACTCCTTAACCTTGTTATACTCTTTTTAATAATTAAAAAATTCCTATACAAGCCTGTCAAGAATATGCTTAAAAGCCGTCAGGATAAGCTTGATGAAATGAATAATCAAGCAGAAAGCTATCTTGATGAGGCAGAAAAAACAAAGCTGAAGCTTGAAGAGGAGCTTAATAACGCAGAAAGCAAGGCAGACGAAATATTAAACGAAGCAACTGCCCACGCTGAAAGACGCAAGGAAAAAATCGTCACCGAAGCAAGAGACGAGGCAGAAAGCATTATTCGCCAAGCTAAAAATCAAGCAGAGCTTGAAAAGAAAAAGGCAGAAAGCGAAATCAAGGCGCAAATCGTTGATGTTTCATTTGAGCTTTCCAAGAAGCTTATTGAAAGAGAAATTAAGGAAGAGGACCACCATAACCTAATTGACTCCTTCATCGACCAAATAGGTGATAGCGATGAAGAGTAATATTAGCCACGAATACGCAGAGGCGCTATTCCTTTTATCCTGTGAGGAGCAATGCGAGGAAAAATATCTATTTGATTTAAGGCTTGTCAAGTCATTGCTTGATGAAAGCCCTGAATATTTAGAGCTTCTCCATTCCCCAAGCATATCAAAGGAAGAAAAGCTAAGCGCAATAGAAAACGCATTTAGCGGAAGAATAAATGAGCATGTAGTATCATTTTTAAAGCTTCTTTGTGAAAATAACCGAATAGAATATATTTATTCTTGCTTTGAAAATTACGAAAAGCTTTATAATCAGGTAAAGCGAGTAATTGTTGCAAATGTTACAAGCGCAGTATCATTAACGGAAGATGAAAAAGCAAGAATTACAAAAAAGCTTGAAAAGAAATTTGGCTACAAGGTAGAGCTTATTTGTAAAATAGACGAAAAAATCTTAGGTGGTATTATCATCGAAACAGACGATACCATCCTTGACGGAAGCCTGAAACGCAAAATGCGTGATGTAAAGGAAGTGATTAACAGTGACTCAAAGACCTGAGGAAATCAGTAGCATAATCAAAGAGCAAATTAAAAATTATAAATCAAAAATAGAAATGCGAGAAACAGGTACCGTTATCTTAGTAGGTGACGGTATTGCCAAGGTTTACGGACTTCGCGACTGTATGTCAAGCGAGCTTCTTGAATTTGAGGACGGAAGCTACGGTATGGCTCAGAACCTTGAAACAGAAACTGTTTCAGTCGCTATTTTATCAGATACAAGCGATATCCACGAGGGAAGCATTGTCCGCCGTACAGGCAAGGTTGTTTCTGTTCCTGTCGGTGAAAAATTCCTTGGCAGAATTGTAAACGCGCTTGGTGAGCCAATTGACGGCAAGGGACCTATTGAAAATAACGGTACAAAGCCAATTGAAGCCGAAGCCCCCGGCATTATCGAAAGAAAAAGCGTTTGCGTTCCGCTTCAGACAGGAATTAAGGCTATTGACAGTATGATTCCTATCGGTAGAGGACAAAGAGAGCTTGTAATAGGTGACCGTCAGACAGGTAAAACAGAAATCTGTATTGATACAATCATCAACCAAAAAACCACAGGCGTTATCTGTATTTATGTAGCAATCGGTCAAAAGAGCACATCAGTTGTTCAGTTAGCCAATGAGCTTACAAAAGCAGGCGCTATGGAATATACAATAATCGTCTCCGCCTCAGCATCCGAAAGCGCGCCGCTTCAATATATCGCTCCATACTCAGGCTGCGCTATGGCAGAATATTTCAGAGAGCAGGGCAAGGATGTACTTATAATTTATGACGATTTGTCAAAGCACGCAGTAGCATACAGAGCGCTGTCCTTGCTTATTCGCCGTCCACCGGGCAGAGAAGCATATCCGGGAGATGTATTCTATCTACATTCGAGATTGCTTGAAAGAGCCGCTTGCGTTGATGAAGCATATGGCGGTGGCTCAATTACAGCATTACCGATTATTGAAACACAAGCAGGCGATGTATCTGCATATATCCCAACAAATGTAATTTCAATCACCGACGGACAAATATTCCTTGAAACAGAATTATTCAACGCAGGCATTATGCCGGCTATCAACCCGGGCGTATCTGTATCCCGTGTTGGCGGTTCAGCGCAAATCAAGGCAATGAAAAAGGTTTCGGGCGAATTAAAGCTCCTCTATTCTCAATACAGAGAATTAAAGGGCTTTGCTCAATTCGGCAGTGACCTTGACGCGGACACAAAGCGCCGCCTTGCTCTTGGTGAAAGAATAGTTGAGGTGTTAAAGCAGCCGAGAAACTCACCTGTCAGAGCAGGCGCGCAGGTAGCGATAGTTTACGCAGTAATCAACGGCTACCTTGATAAAACCCCTGTTGATAAGGTAAAGAAATACGAAAAGCGTCTATATGAAAAGCTGGAGCACGAAAATAAAGCGTGGCTTGAACGCATCGAAAACGGCAGCTGGGAAAAATCTGATATTGAGGAATTAAAAGCTATTTTAGCGGAGCTTAAATAGTGGTCAATGTGCGAAGCACAAAATCACTGCGTTAGCGTATCATTTTACGAAGTAAAACTTCACTTTGTGTAAACAAAATTTCACTTTGCTTTTGCAAAACTTCACATTTAATTTTCAGTGAAGTTAAACCTTGTTTAGTGAAGTTAACTTCGTTAGTGAAGTTGCGATGCAATGAAACGCACTTCGTGCAGTGAAATGCACCTTTGGTGCTTTAAAAGGAGGAAGTTATGGGCGCAGATATAAAAAGTTTAAGAAACAGAATAAAAAGCGTTAAATCAACATTGCATTTAACAAAGGCAATGGGACTTGTTGCTTCCTCTAAAATCAGAAGAGCGCAGGAAGCAAGATTAAAAAGCGAAGAGTACAAAAATGCGCTTGACTCTATTGTTGATGTTTTGTCCGCTTCACAGGAATGTGAAAAAAGTCCGTATATGAATACGAGAGAGGGCAAAACAAAATTAATAGTAATCGCAGGCGACCGCGGTCTTGCAGGCGGTTACAATGTAAATGTATTCCGTCTTGTTAAGGAGCTTGGCAATGTGGAAATCCATCCCATAGGCAAAAAAGCCTGTGAAAGATACGGAAAGATAATCGTATCATCAGAAAGCTTTTCCTATGATGATGCATATAATCTTGCCAAGGAATTATGCGAGGATTTTAAAAACGAAAAATACGCAAAAATCGGCATTGTATCAACCGAATACATTTCAATGATAAGCCAGGAGCCAACGCTGAATTGGATACTCCCCTTAACCAAAAGCGAAAAAACAGGGGACAGCGGCGCAATTTTTGAGCCAAACGAAATTACAATATTAAACGAAGCCGTTCCAATCTATGTGGCAGGCATTATCTATGAGGCAACAAGAGAAAGCTTTGCTTGCGAGGTTGTGGCAAGACGAAGCGCAATGGATTCAGCAGGCAAAAACGCAACCACAATGATAGATGAGCTACAACTAAAATACAATAGAGCCCGCCAAGGCGCAATCACACAGGAAATTACCGAGATTGTTGCCGGCGCGGGAGAGTAACGGTCAATGTGCGAAGCACAAATTCACTGCGTAGCGTCTCATTTTGTGCAGTAAAACTTCACTTTGCATATGCAAAACTTCACTCCGCAGGAACTTCACATTTATTTTAAGGTGAAGTTAAACTTCGTTTAGTGAAGTTAACTTCGTTAGTGAAGTTGCTATCGCACTGAAACGCACCTTGTGCAGTGAAGTTGCACCTAAAGGTGCATTGAAAGGAGAAAACAAATGTCAAACATTGGATATGTAAGTCAGGTAATGGGACCTGTTGTCGATGTAAAATTTGACGAAGGAAAGCTGCCTGCTATATTTAACGCATTAACAATAGAAAACGGAAGCAAAAAATTAACCGTTGAGGTTGCTCAGCATATAGGCGACAATGTTGTTCGCTGTATCGCTATGTCCTCAACAGACGGTCTTAAAAGACAAGCTAAGGCTATCGACACAGGCGCATCAATCAGCGTTCCTGTCGGCAGAGAAACACTTGGCAGAATTTTTAATGTGCTTGGCGATACTGTTGACAACGGCGAAGAAGTAAACAGTGAGGAAAGATGGACGATCCACCGCCACGCACCTGATTTTGACGAGCTATCCACATCTAAGGAAATCCTTGAAACAGGAATCAAGGTTATCGACCTAATCTGCCCATATTCCAAGGGCGGTAAGATAGGACTTTTCGGCGGCGCGGGAGTTGGAAAAACAGTTCTTATTATGGAGCTTATTAACAATATCGCAAAGCAACACGGC
>JAFQAM010000388.1 GCA_017416885.1 Clostridia bacterium
ATCAGACCGCAGACAGCAGACAGCAGACAGTATGTGCCGAGGGCGCAAATCATTTGATTAGTGGTTAGCCGTTAGTGGTTAGTGGTCAACGATTAGACAAACGGGGTTCCACCTTGTAGGGTACGGGTTTCCCGTACCGCTATAATCGGGCGGGGAACACCTTTCCTACACCATGAACATATAGCAGTTTCATCCGTTTGGATTTAATTATTCAAATGCACCGTAGGTGCAATTACTGAATCAAAGATTCGTTTCATTATGCAATAACTTCACTTTGTAAAACAAAACTTCGCTTTTACAAAGCAAAAGCTTAACATTAGTTTGGTGAAGTAACTGTGTTGTGAAGTTGCAAGCAGTGAAGCTGTAAACATTGAAAACACCTTCGGTGCAGTGAAACTATCGAAGATAGCAATTATAAACAAATAAAAAATTAACATACAACTAAAAAGGAGAGGAAAAAATGAAAATTCTCGTTGTAAACGCCGGTAGCTCTTCATTAAAGTATCAGCTATTCGATATGGATTCCGGCGATGTTCTTGCAAAGGGATTGTGTGAAAGAATCGGCATTGACGGTTGTATTACTCACAAGCGTCCCGGTAAAGAGAACTACAAGTCAAACGAACCTCTTAAGGATCACAAGGCTGCTATCGAGCTTGTTCTCAAGCTCTTATGCGATAGCGAGCTTGGTGTAATCAGTGAGGTTAGTGAAATCGGCGCTGTGGGACACAGATTTGCTCACGGCGGAGAAATGCTTCGCAAGTCAAGTATTCTTGGCGAAAAGGAGCTTATGTATCTTGAAAGCATTGTTGAAATCAATCCGCTTCACGGCCCGCCTGCAATCAGCGGCTTTAAGGCTTGTCAGAGCGTTATGCCTGATGTGAAGCATGTAGGAGTATTTGATACTTCTTACTACTCAACAATGGACGAAACCGCTTATATTTATCCAATTCCCTATGAGCTATACGAAAAGTACAAAATCCGCCGTTATGGTTTCCACGGAACATCACACAGATTTGTATGCGCTAAGGCAATGGATATTTTAGGCAAATCAGACGCAAAGGTAATTACCTGTCACTTAGGTAACGGCTCATCAATTACTGCAAGCATTGGCGGTAAGGCGGTTGATACATCAATGGGCTTCACTCCGCAAGAGGGCGTTCCTATGGGAACAAGAAGCGGTTCAATTGATCCGACCGTTGTTACTTATATAATGAAAAAGGAAGGACTTTCCCCTGAGGAGACAGAAAAGCTTCTCAATTCAAAATCAGGACTTCTTGGTGTATCGGGTGTATCAAGCGATTGCAGAGATGTACTTGAGGCGCAAAATGACGGTAACAAGCGTTCAAGACTTGCTATGAACATTCTTGTTCATTACATTAAGAAAATTATTGGCTCCTATGTTGCCGAAATGAACGGTCTTGATGCATTGGTGTTTACAGCAGGCATTGGCGAAAACGACGGCGTTGTAAGAGAAATGATTTGTAATGACCTTTCCTATCTTGGTATTGAAATTGACAAAGATGTCAATTTAAACGCAAAAAGAGGCGAGCAGGTTGAAATTACAAAGCAGGGCGCGCGCGTCAGAACATTTGCAATTCCTACAAACGAGGAATACATGATAGCTCTTGATACATATGAGCTTGTAAAATAATTCAGTTTATAAAAATTTATATATATTCGAAAGGAAAAAAAGAAAATGAAATCAGCTTACGAAATTAAAAAGGAAATCTGCGAGGTTGGCCACGCGCTTTACCACCTCGGCTTTGTTGCAGCAAATGACGGTAACATCTCAGTTAAGGTTAGCGAAAACGAGTATTACTGCACACCAACAGGCGTTTCAAAGGGCGCTCTTACACCTGATATGATTATCAAGGTTGACAAGAACGGAAACAAGATTGAGGGTAAATTAAATCCTTCATCAGAAATCAAAATGCATATGCGTGTTTACCAGAAGCGTCCTGATGTTGGAGCAGTTGTTCACGCGCATCCACCGATTGCTACTGCATTTACAATCGCAGGCATTGACCTTGACCAATACATTCTTCCCGAGGCAGTTTTAACAATCGGTGAGGTTCCAACCTGCGCATACGGTACACCGTCAACAATGGAAATTCCAGACTCACTTGAGCCATACATCGAAAACCACGATGCATTCCTTCTCCAGAACCACGGCGCTTTAACAGTAGGCTTCAACCTTCAAAAGGCAATGTTCGTAATGGAAGAGGTTGAGTTCAACGCAAAGATTTGCAAGTATGCTATGGAGCTTGGCGCAGTTCACGAAATTCCAAACGACCAATTAAAGAAGCTTATGGATCTTCGTAAGAAGATGAACATTCCCGGCAGACACCCAGGCATTGATTACGGTGAAGAGGAATGCAAGTGCGGAGCTAACGAGGAGCTTGTTGCTGAAATCACACGCAGAGTTCTTTCAGCTCTTGGCAAATAAGCAATTAAGTAAAGTCGGTTTATTTAATTCAGATTAAAAAGAAAAAAGGAAAAAATTATGGCTATTAATTGGACAGAGGCGCAAATTGAGCAAATCGTAGCTTCAGTTATGAAGGGACTTGGCGGAGTGGCTCCTAAATCCAAATGCGAATATAGCGGCGAAGGATATAACGGCAAAAAATATATCGGCGTTTATAACGATATGAATGATGCTATTGATGCTGCCGAAAAAGGATATAAGGCTATTCGCGCAATGAGTCTTGAGGAAAGAGAAAAGATTATTTCCGTTATCCGTGACCTTTGCCGAAAGGATGCTCCTGTAATGGCGGAGCTTGGCGTTAATGAAACAAAGATGGGCAGAGTTGACCATAAGACCGCAAAGCATATGCTTGTGGCAGACAAAACTCCCGGTACATCTGATATTCAAGCTCAGGTAAAAACAGGAGACTACGGCTTAACTCTTACAGAAATGGCTCCGTTTGGAGTAGTCGGAAGCATTACACCAAGCACAAATCCGTCCGAAACCGTTATTTGTAACAGTATCGGTATGATAGCGGCAGGAAACGGAGTTGTATTCAATCCCCATCCAAATGCTATTGCAACCTCTAATTATGCAGTTGACCTTATTAACCGCGCAAGCCAAATGGCGGGTGGACCGAAGGTTCTTGTTTCATCTGTTATTAAGCCAACTCTTGACACCGCTAACATTATGTATAAGGACCCAAGAATCAAGCTTCTTGTTTGTACGGGCGGTCCCGGTGTTGTTAAGAGTGTTCTTTCAAGCGGAAAGAAGGCTATTGGCGCAGGCGCAGGAAATCCTCCTGTAATCGTTGACGATACTGCAAACATCAGAAAGGCAGGCAAGGATATCATTGACGGATGTACCTTCGATAACAATCTTCCTTGTATTGCTGAAAAAGAGGTATTCGCATTTAACAATATAGCAGATGAGCTGATTGACGCTATGAAAGCAAGCGGCGCGTATCTTATCACAAAGGAGCAAGCAGACAAGCTTGCAGGGATTGTTCTTGTAGAAAAGACAAATCCAAAAACAGGCATAAGCTCAAAAATCGTTAACCGTGATTGCGTTGGCAGAGATGCCAAGGTATTACTTGAAAAAATCGGTATTAATGTATGCGACAATATCCGTTGCATAATCTGTGAAACAGATTTTAATCACGATTTCGTTCAGCACGAGCTTATGATGCC
>JAFQAM010000389.1 GCA_017416885.1 Clostridia bacterium
GAACCAAAAAAGGACCAACCGAGAAAGTATTTTGATGAAGAATCATTAAATCAATTAGCAGAATCCATTAAGCAGCACGGCTTAATTCAGCCTATTATTGTAAGAGAGGTAGGCGGCGGATTTTATCAGATTATTGCCGGCGAGCGCAGATGGAGAGCTTCAAAGCTTGCAGGACTTACAGAAATCCCTGCAATTATCATTGATGCAGATGCATTAAAGGCGGCAGAGCTTGCAATTATCGAAAATATTCAAAGAGAAGACTTAAATCCATACGAGGAAGCGCAGGCTTACCGTTCACTTATGAGTCAATATAATTTGACTCAGGAAGAGGTTGCTTCAAAGGTAGGCAAGTCAAGAAGCGCAATTGCAAACACAATGAGACTCTTAGATTTACCTGAAGAGGTTCTCGATATGCTTCAAGCGCAGGATATTACAGCAGGCCACGCAAGAGCATTACTCGGCTTAAAGGATAAGGATATTATCATTGATACTGCTCACAAAATACTAATTCGCTCTTTAAATGTAAGAGATACAGAGGATTTAGTAAAGAAAATGAACAAGCTTTATGACAAGGCTATTAATAATAAGGAAGAAGAGGATAAAACCGATGACCTTATTGTTGACTACGCAAAGGACCTTGAAAGAAGAGCAATGTCCTTGACAGGCAAGATGATTAAGATTAAAAGCAAGGGCAAGATGAAGTCAATTGAGATTGAATATGTTGACAATGAGGACCTTGAGGAAATCCTTGTAAAGCTTTGCGGCAAGGCTATCACAGAGGAAGGCTGATATGTACTTAACATCATTACCAAACGGCTCAACTGAGCTGATTATATGGGCAATTTGCATAGGCGTCAGCCTGGGATTTGTGGTTAATTTCGTATCAAAAGCCATTGTCGGTCCCTTTGTCAGAGCATTACTTGCCAAGAATGCCATAGGCGAGTTCAATGCAATTTCATTAAGAGAAGCAGGATTTCTATATAGAAAGCTGCTTATGATATCCCTTCGTGACGGCTCATCATTAAGAAACACGGTATCAGTAGTAGGCGGAAAGCTTCCTACAATTACCGCAGGCGGCAAAACCGCAATAGATTACGAAAAAGCACTATTTTATATCCCCGAGTCCAAGAAGCAAAAGGCTCAGAACACCTTCGGCGAAGGTGAAAAATGGTACATTTTGATACTTTTTATCGCACTTGCAATCCTTTGTGCCTACGGCATGAGCAAGATTATGCCACTTTTGGTGGAAGCATTATTCTAAAAAATCAACTACCTTGCTATGCGAGGTAGTTCTTTTTTGCCTATAATTGGAAAATATTGGTAACAATTTTGCTTTTTATATATCTATTTAATAATAGGTATGAAGGCTTTTTGTTCTTTTACAAAAACACCAAAGTTAATACCAAAATTTTTTTGAAAAATTTTTAAAAAAGGTATTGACAAACGGCGCTGTTATGTGTATAATGATAACAGTAATCATTACTGATAAGGATTACGGAAGCAAATAAAGGAGAAGGCAGTGTATGAGAAACACAACACAGAGGACTGAGATATTGAAGTATCTTCGTTCGAAGAGACATCATTGTAGTGCTGTGCAAATCTACGATGCTGTCCGAAAAGTAATTCCTAATATAAGTCTTGGTACTGTTTACAGAAATCTCAATAATTTATTGGAGCAAAAGGAAATCATTTCCGTTGAGGCAGTTGATAAGTGCATTTATTATGATGGATTTGTCGAGGATCACGCGCACTTTGTGTGTAACGATTGCAAGGAAATTTACGATTTTCCAATCGAGCTTGAAAAAAGAACTTCAATAATAAATGCGGGCTTTTCCGTTGACAGTGAACGAGTAATATATTACGGAAAATGCGCTAAATGCAAAAATGCAAATAGATAATTTGCAAGGAGCTAATTGCTCAATTAAAAAAGTAAAAAAATTATTTAACATAAGGAGTTAAAGTTATGAAAAAGTTTGTATGTTCAGTTTGCGGTTATGTTCACGAGGGAGATTCTGCACCGGAAAGATGCCCACAATGCAAGGTTCCTGCAGAGAAGTTCAACGAGGTTGTTGAAGAAGAGCGTTATTGGGCTGCAGAGCATGTAGTAGGCGTTGCTCAAGGCGCAAGAGAGGACATTATCGAGGATTTAAGAGCTAACTTTATGGGCGAGTGCACAGAGGTTGGTATGTACCTTGCAATGGCAAGAGTTGCTCACCGTGAGGGCTATCCTGAAATCGGTTTATATTGGGAAAAGGCAGCTTTAGAGGAAGCAGAGCACGCTGCAAAGTTCGCAGAGCTTCTTGGTGAGGTTGTAACTGATTCAACAAAGAAGAACCTTGAAATGAGAATCGAGGCTGAAAACGGCGCAACAATGGGCAAGTTCGACCTTGCTAAGCGCGCTAAGGAATTAAATCTCGACGCTATCCATGATACAGTTCACGAAATGGCAAGAGACGAGGCAAGACACGGAAAAGC
>JAFQAM010000390.1 GCA_017416885.1 Clostridia bacterium
ACTGGAATGTATATGCAAGATTTGATAAGCTCTATCAAAAGCTCTATCTTGACGAAAGACAAATGCACACAAAAATATATATAGACGCAAGTCGCTCTATGCAACACGGAAGCCTTGAAAAATCCGAGCAGGCAATCCGCTTAGCGGCAGCATTTGCGTATCTGTCCGTCAGTGAAATGGATAAGGTGTCTGTCTATGCCATTCACGGAAACCGAGTTGACGAGGTGATTTCCGGTATGGTTGGTAAGGACTCCTACCTTAACTACATAAATAAGCTGAACGAAATAGATTTTGACTCCACTGCCGTAATCAGCGAGGCGATACTAACCTCAAAAATCGGTATGGGTGACGGATATTCTATTTTGATTTCAGACTTTTTAACCGACGAGGACTACGAAAGAGCAATAGACAAATTTGCTGAAAAGAAAAGAGATATTCTTTGCATACAGGTTTTATCCCGCGATGAATTGAATCCTCAGTTCAGAGGTAAAATGCACCTTTTTGACGCGGAAAACATTGCCGACTTTTTCCGTAAGAAAATCGACAAGGAAAGAGTAAGAGCATATAAAGAGGCTCTGAAATTTGTGATTGACAGAATAAAGAATTACTGCGAAAGCCGCGGCGGACATTATATGTTAGTCCCTGCCCACGAAAAGCTGTTCAATGTATTCTTTGGCGATATGGTAGATATGGGGGTACTGAAATGAGCTTTATGTATCCTCTTGGCTTGCTGGGCTTAATAGGTATTCCTGTAATAATCATAATTTACATTTTACAGAGTAAATTTACCGAGCAAACAGTAAACTCAAACTATCTTTGGCATTTAAGCGAAAAATTTATGAAGCGCAAAAACCCACTCAGCGGTATCACAGGCATTATCAGCCTTATTTTGCAGCTTCTTATGGTTGTTGTAATTACAATGATTTTATCCCGTCCGATTATCACATTGCCGAATGCCGCAAAGGAGTACCACTTTGTGCTTGATGCTTCAAGCAGTATGACAATGCAAGAGGGCAAGGAAACGCGATTTGAAATTGCTAAGGATGAAATCGAAAAGGTAATCAAGAGCTCCAAGGACGGTAGCTCATACTCGCTTGTATATGTTACCAATGATGAGGCTGTAAGAGCATTTGACGGTATTAACAATAAGAAAACCGCAATATCCTTAATGTCAGACCTCAAGGCAGGACAGACAAGCACCTCTCATACAAGCCTTTTGAATACCGCGCAGAGCGTATTCGATAAAAATACAGCATCTATTGTGTATCTTGTAACCGACAAAAATTACAATACTCACGAAAATATTGAAATAATTGATGTAGGAAACGAAAATACCGAGAACTACAGAATTTTCGATGTTGAATATTCCAACTCAGGCGGACGCTTAAAGGTTAATGCAAATGCAATTTCATATGTCAGCGATGCAACGCTTAATATCAGCTTATCCGTTGACGGAAAGAATATGAAATCATCCGACTTTAATGTAAAGGCAGGGGAGATGACTCCCGTTGAATTTGATGTGCCTTGCTCAAGCTTTGGAAGCTTCAGAATTGAAATTACTACTGCTGACGGATATATGCTTGATAACTTCATAGATATCTACAATATGAAGAGCGACAAAACATATAGCGTTCTTATCGTCAGTGATACAGGCTTCTTCTTTAAGGCTGTAATTGACGCACTTGTTGACTCCGATATTGATGTGGTAGCCCCCGACGAATACGAAAATGTAACCGAGGAATACGGTCTTTACATTTTTGATTCCTATACGCCCGCATCATTACCAAACGGCGCAGTATGGCTCATTAACGCAGACCGAAGCATTGAAAACTCAGGCTTTGGCGTAAGAGGAAAAATCAGCTTAACACCCTCTGATGTAATCGAAAAATCCAAATCCACCTCAACCAATGTCCGTAAGCTTTTAGAGGGCGTTGGCAACAGTGAGATTTATATTACCGACTATGTAAAATACAGTGGAATGTATCTGAATTTCCACACTCTTTACTCCTACGATTCAAATCCGCTTATTTTCGCGGGAGCAAACGGCCTTGGCAACCGTCAGGTTGTATTCGGCTTTGATTTACATAAGTCAGACTTTGCATTGTCAACGGATTTTGTTATTCTTTTAAGAAATCTGCTTGAATATTCCTTCCCTAATGTAATTGATGAAACAAGCTACATTGTAGGCGAGGATGCAATTGTAAATATCTTAAAGAATGCAGAAAACTTTAAGGCTGTATCCCCTTCGGGCAAGGATATCTATATCGAAACCGACGGCGCAACAGCAACCGTGGCTCTTACTGAGGTTGGCACATACGAAATCAGTATGAAGCTTGCAGGCAACGAAATGAAATATCAGATCTATTCAGGCGCAAGCCAAATAGAAAGTATGCCGACAGTTAATGAAGAGGACTTTTCATTAACGGGCGAAAAAACCGACTCCAATATAGATGGCGAATATGATCCTATGATGGTATTCTTTATCTGTCTTGTGATTCTGTTTATTGCGGATTGGGGGGTATATTGCTATGAAAAATATCAGCTTCGATAATCCGTATTTATTGCTTCTTGCAATACCTGTGGCGCTTGCTATAATTATCCCTTACTTCATTTCAAGAAATAAGGATAACAAAACAGCCGCCTGGATAATCTCACTTTGCGTGCATATTGTAATTATCATAATAGTTGCGCTTGCAGCAGCAGGGCTTTCCACCGAAAGCGTATTAACGGAAACAACAGTCTATGTTGTTGCCGATGTATCATATTCCTCTGATAGAAATCTTGATAAAATAGACGAATACATAGAGGAAATCAAAAATAACCTTCCCGAAAAATCAAAGCTTGGAATTGTATGCTTCGGCAAGGAGAGCGTAATTCTGACATCTCCCGGCAGAAAAATAAAAAGCGTAACAGAAGCGAAGCTTGATAATACGGGCACTGATATTGTGGGAGCGCTGAACTTTACGGAAACTCTCTTTACAGGCGATTCCTTAAAGCGTATTGTATTGATTACAGACGGAAACGATACAGTAAGCAATAACGCAAGCTCAGTAGCATCAGTAGTTGAAAGACTAACTGAAAACAATATAAAAATTGACGCAATCTTCCTTGATAACTCCGTTAAGGAGGACGAAACAGAAATACAGCTTCTTTCCACGGAAATAGCAAAGTCAACATATATCGGTCACAAAAATGAGGCTAAATTCTTAATTCAGTCCTCAAAGCCAACCGAGGTTATTCTTGAGCTTTATTCAAGGGAAGCAGGGTTAGAAAACGAGTTTGAAAAATTAGGTCAAACGGTAGTTTTAACCGATGGCGGTCTTACAACAGTAAGAATGGAGCTCCCTTCCGACAGAGAGGGAAGGTTTGAATATAAGGCAAAGGTTGTAAACAAGGACGATATTTCAAGCTTCAATAATGAAAGAACATTTGCTCAGACAGTAGTAGGTCAGGCAAAAATCCTTCTTATAACAGGCAGCAGCCAGGATGTAACAATGGTAGAGTCAATTTACGGAAACAACGCGGAAATTGATTCCTATGTAATTGCAGGCAATAATAACAGAGTACCGTTCACCATTGAAGCATTAGTTGAATATGACGAAATTGTAATTTCCAACCTTGATATAAGAAATATCAGAAATGCCAATGCATTTATTGATTCGCTTGATATGGTTGTTTCTCAATACGGAAAGAGCCTTATCACCTTCGGTAATTTACAGCTTCAGACAAACGCGGATGATGCAATCTTCAAGAAATTCCACGAGCTTCTTCCTGTAAACTTCGGTAGCACAAGAAGAGACGGTAAGCTTTATACCATCGTTCTTGATGTATCCCACAGTATGTTTATGGCTTCAAAATTCACCATTGCAAAGAATGCCGCATCAAATCTTATTTCAGTTCTTGATGATGAGGATTATGTTTGCTTAGTAACCTTCTCGGGACTTATAAGAGTTGAAACACCTAAAAAGGTAAAGGACTGTAAGGAGGATTTGCTTAAATATATTAACAGCCTTACAACAAGTCACGGAACAGACATCGCAATGGGACTTGAGGAAGCATTAAAAACAGTTAAATCCTTGAACCTCACCGAAAACCAGGTAATGGTAATTTCTGACGGCTTCAGCTTTGATAGCGAAAGAACAGCCGTTGAAGTATCTAAGGA
>JAFQAM010000391.1 GCA_017416885.1 Clostridia bacterium
AGCATACATACAAGATTTTTCGTCTTGCGTGTGTGCTCTTTCTGCTTGTAATAGGGGTTGGGGCTTAGCCCATTCAGGATTTGTCTGGACAAATGCGATGCTCGCACTTAGCGGTATTTTTGAATTCTCCGCTAAGGATATCACCCTATTCCGTGATGTTTTTATGTTATCGTTATATGTTGTTGTGAAAATAGTATAAAACATTTGATTGAATATCGTAAAAATACACATCATATTTTGTTAGCGAGGTACTACCGTCTTCCCAAGTATGCGTTTTTGACTCAATATAGAAATAGTCTTCATCATCGACTATCGAACTGTCAAAATCATAATTATTTACAAGATTGTCGTTTTCATTGTTTTCTTTTATTATGTCAATCATTTTTTCGAAATCATCTAAGCACTCCATAAAAGAAAGTAAAGTAGACATGTCCCAGTGCTTAAAATATTCGTTATCAGTAAAATCAACAGACTCAAAATAGTATTTTCCATAGTCGGTGTAGTCTTGAAAACCACCGTGTGAATAAAATTCCTTACTACTATATTCACCAAGAGAACTAAGCGCGGGATCCTCATAAGTAAAGCAAGAACAAAAGCTACATAATATCGTTATTACAAAAATTAATGCAATAAGTTTTTTCATAATAATTTCCTTTCTGTGTTAAAAGCTATTTGATTAACCTATAATCCCTCGCACATCTTTTCAGCCCGTCCTCTACACTACTAAAGTTAACGCCGAATTTTCTTGCCTTATCGCAATTCATCCATAGATTTTGATGGGACGGAGTGTCGATAATTTTAATATCCTTGTTAATATAAGCTAAAAATTCCTTGGTTATTTCATACATGCTTTTTGTTGTCTCGCTACCGTAATTATAAGCGCCACCGGGAAGCTTTATAACATTTTCAATGCTCTCGGCTACCTCTTTTACATATGTTATGCCTCTGAATTGCTGCGAGCTATATGATACCGACTCGGTAGCATTCAAAATTCCCATAAAATAATTGGATTTTTTAAGATAGTAATCATACATCCATTCAGCGCGAAGCATAACCGCGTCAGGTGAAATATCAAGCACTCTGTTTTCCATTTCAAGCTTGTGCTTTGCATATGTATTTGCAGGCTTTACCATATCCTCTGTGAAAGGATAATCCACACTTGTCCCACTGTAAACCTGATCGGAGCTAAAGCAAATCAGCTTTATATTTTTTGATGCTTTTGCCAAATAAACAGGAATTAATACATTTGCATAATATGAAGCATCGTGATCCTTTTCACATTCGCCAATATCGGAAATCGCCGCCGTATGCACAATAGCATTTATATCATTTTCCTCAATAATCCTCTTTATATCGTCCTCAGTAGCTCCCCTCAGCGACGGACACGCAATTACATCCTTGCAATCCTTCAAAATCCTACCGCCAACAAATCCGCTTGTACCTGTTACTAAAATCATATTGTATCCCCTCAAAAATTGAACGCTAAAACAATTATATCACAGCGCCTAAAAGTTTTCAACTTTAAAATATAATATAATTTGACATATTTATACAAAAGTTCTTGAAAAAAATAAAAACTATGTTATAATGATATTATGTACAAGTTCGTACAAAAATTCTACAAGGAGAAGAAAAATGAAGAAAAAGTACACACCTGCAGAGCTTGAAATTATCATGGCAAGTATTTGCGATGTTATCACAACATCAGCAGTTGTACCACCTGATCCGGAAGAACCCGGCGAAGGCGGCGGAACCGGTGAAAGTGGCACAGGCTCAAGCGGAAGTGGCACAGGCGGAACATATAACCCGGACGGTTGGATGGGAATATAAAGCTTAGCCACAAAACAAAATTTAAAAAAAGAAAGGACAAAAACAAATGAGAAAATTTAGCTTAGCTAAAGCTTTATCCTTAGTAGTTGTTTGCGTAATGCTTCTTGGTGCTCTTGCACTTACAGTATTTGCAACTGAGGATGAAAAAGTTGATATCGTAGCTGCCAATGTGTACTACGGTGATGTTTATCAAATTATGTATGCTGTTGACGCTCCGGATGGCGCAACATTAAAAGCAACTGATAGCAAAGGTAACGAAATTAAGGTAGTTCCTTTTGCTGAAAAACCAACTGATGTCGTAGGTGGCGTTGAATGCAAAATTTACATCCTTGAAACAGGTGTAGCAGCACAAGCCATTGATGAGGTTATCACATTAACTGTTGAATACGGTAACAAGAAATCAGTAAAGAATTATAGCATTCTTCAATACATTTATGAGCGTAGCCAGGTTGTTGATGGCGCAGAGCTTGAAATGCTCCAAGCACTTCTTGATTATGCAATTAAGGCAGATGTATTCCTTGATAAAACTCCTGTAGAGAATAGCTTCGCAGCTTATACATATGTAAAGGTAACAGGCGCAACTGTTAACGGAATTAACCCAACAGGTATGTACTTAAAGGGAGCCGCTCCATTTGCAAACCTTGATGCAATCGAATATGATGCAACAAAGTATGAGTTAGCTATCACTGTAAACGAAGAAGTAAAGACTCTTGACGAGTTAAAAGCTCTTACAGTTGCTGATACAGCAATCAATGTAGTTGTAACTGTTACAGATAAGGCTCACGAGCATAGCTACGAAGCAGTAGTTACAGCTCCAACATGTATTGATGACGGCTACACAACATACACATGCGCTGGCTGTGGCGACACATATACAGAAGCAGGCGATCCTGCAACAGGCGTACATGTTGATAACGACGGCGACAATGTATGCGATACAGAAGGCTGTGAAGAAGACCTTACACCAGCCACAGTTAATACTATTGCTGATGTTCTCAATGCAGCAGATGGTACTCCTGCTGTTATTAACGGTACAGTAACGGCTATTGATGCAGGTTGGAATGCAACAAGCAACTATATGTCTGTTATCATTACAGATGATGCAGGCAACACAATTCTCTGCTATAAAATTAAAACTGAACTCAAAAAGGGCGATATTGTAACTGTAACAGGTGAGGTTGGTTCTTATAACGAAGCTAAACAAATTGTTAACGCAACAGCAGTTGTTAACGATCACGATACAAGCTACGATGTAGTAATTCCAGAAGTAACAATCGCTGAAGCACTTGAACTTATTGACGGAACAGATGTGATTGTTATCGGTACAGTTATTAGAGTTGACGGTGCTTGGAATAGCACATATGGCAATATGAATGTTACCATCAAGGATGAAAGCGGTAAAGAACTTTACCTTTACAGACTTGCTACTAAAGTTGAATTAAATGACATAATCAAAGTAACAGGCACGATGGCTACTTATAGTGGTTCAAGACAAGTAGGCGAGGGATCAACTGCTGAAATTATCGGTACTCACGAATGTACTGATTACACAGAGGCAACATGCCTTGCTCCTGCAATGTGCATAATTTGTGGCGAAATAACTGGCGAACTTGCAGAACATGATTATGTTGAGGGCGTATGTTCAGTTTGTGGTCACGAAGAGGGCGCAGCAGAGGCTCAAAAGTTTACTGCAAGTCAAACTATGGAAGATCTTATTGCTGCTAATGGTTGGACAAGCTCAACAACAAAGCAATCTTTTAACCTTGACGATAATGTATCTGTAAAAGTAAATGGTGGTAGCAATACTGGTAAGGCATATGAAGGAACCCATATTCGTATTTATGCAACTGACTCCCCTGCTGGAACTCTTACTATTTCTGTTGGTGAAGGTTACGAGCTTGTTTCTGTAAAGGTTACAACGGTTACTGGAACATATGCATTCTTATATGTTTCAGGTACAACAACTGATATTTGTAACGAAACAGTTTCAGTTTCAGGTTCTTCAGTATTACTTCAATCTGTAAAGAACGGTTCTAACGGTAAGCAGGTTCGTGTTCTTGCTATTGAAGTAGTATATCAAGAAATCGTATAATTTTACTAATTACTTAAATATTGAATATAGAAAATAACCGCACCCTCGGGTGTGGTTATTTTCTATATAAAAAGAATGAGCCTGTAAAGCTCATTCTTTTATTATTTATCATTCTTATTTTTTGATTTCATCAAAAGCTCTGCTTCCTCTTTAACCGCAGTCCATAATGCTTGACCTTTGTTAACCGCATCGCTTGCTGCATATTGCGCAATTAGTAGAGCTTCCTTTTCAGTAAAGCTATCATCAATTTCACATACTGTACAGTAACGGCCGTCAGTATATGGCTCTAATTGATATTCAATAGAGAAGGAATTATATCCAACTCTGCTATTGTCGTAAAATGTGCTACCACCGTCACAAAAATAAATTTTCATATAAAACTCCTTTAAATAAATTTTATTGGAATAAATGCACATATAACCGCAAAAACAATTGCAGGGAGCAAATTTGCAACCTTGATTTTTTTACCAAATACAAGATTTATTCCCACGCAGAATATTAAAATATTACCAACAACCGAAAGATAATTTAATGCTGTGTCCGTCATAATCGGCTTAATAAGTAGAGATAAGGCAGTCACACCGCCCTGTAATATCGCCACAGGTATAGCTGAAAATATCGCGCCCTTGCCAAGAGATGATGCCATAATCATTATTATAATAAAGTCAAGAATAGACTTTGTAACAAGCACAGTATAGTCACCAAACAAGCCGTCATTAATTGAACCAACAATTGCCATAGCGCCAATACAAACGGTAAATGACGCGCTAACAAATCCCTCAATAAAATTGTAATCCCCTGAGCTGCGAGATTTCTTTTTTAGCCATTCACCAAATCTCTCAAAGGCGCCCTCAATGTTGATTATTTCACCAATAAGAGCACCAAGAGCAAGACAGATAATTATTAAAAAATCACCGCCATATGTAAGCTTCCCGTCTGTAACGGAAAACATACCCTTAAACGCACCGGCACAACCAATGAATATCACCGCAAGCCCACAAGCTTTGCATAGCGAATCCTTGTGCCTCTCTCCAATAAAGCGCCCCAAAAGCAGTCCTAAAATCCCACCGACAATTATAGCGCCCACATTTATAACTGTACCCGTGCTGGGCTCGAACCAAATTGCCTCGGAACGATAAATCCTTGAGCCTTCGTCCGTCCTTTGCTTTGAAAGGTTTTTACCTTCCTGCACCAAAGTCCGAACAAATTCTCTAACGATTTATTCGCTCGGAGGTGCGTAGCAGTTTCAAAGAGAAAAATAGGTTGGTAGGCAAGGCGAAAAGGCGAAGGCGATTAAAAAATCGGCAAGACTTTTCAACGCAGAATAGCAATCTATTTTCCCTTTAAAACCAAATTGGTTCGAACCCAACACGGGTACAATCCCGTGCATCCTTCCGCCCCTTTAATCTGATATGATTAAAAGAATAAACCTATTAACCGCTTTTGTCAATATAGATTTTGAAAATCAGCTCCAATTATCAAAGTCAAACCATAGCTTGCTTTTGCCATTACACTCATTTTTTATATCATTTTGAATTTTTGCATAATCGGTTGAGCTTAATTGACTCCAGGTATAATTGCCGTATTTGCTCGAATAATCTGCGCCTTCGCCTAATTTTTCCATTTGCTTTTGTTCAAGCTCCCCAAGAATAATGCTGTCAATAGGACAATGCGCATTATTAAAATTATTTACAATACTATTAACAAAAAGACAGTCGCACAGTCCAAGCTCATCTCTGCAAATGTAAAGACAAAGATATAGCTTAATTGCTATGTTAAACATCTTTTGTATGTGACCGAAGGAAAGCTTTTTGTTCCCATCAAGCTTTTTTACGCCTTTAAAGCAATTTTTTATGTTTTCCCATTTATTATTGATTACATCGCACTTATTTGATGAGGCAGCATAGCTTTTAAAAGTTTCAAGAAAATCTTTATCTGAAATTACCTTATGAGAAAAATAATCGTCAAAATCCAATGAAGCATCATACCTTTTTATCTTGCCTCTGAATAACTTAAATCTTGAAGCTGTGTATGTTTTATTATGATTATTTATATCATTCTGTACACTATTCTCATTTTGTGAGGTGTGCCTAAATGCATCATTCCATCCCAACCGCAAGCAAGCGATTAAAATTTCGTTTTGACTTTCTTCAGTTTTTATAGCATTATTATCTCTTGCATACATAACGCGTCCAAATTGCGCGCCCATCATAATTTTTGTTTGGAAAATAATAACCTCTTTAGCGCCAACACCGCCATAAGCATTAGTATCCATACTGTCACCTTTTATCCTTAAAATATCTTTCCGATTTCGCTACAGTCATTTTTTGCCCGCGCAAAAAAGCATTATAATAAGCAGCCAAACAGTTTCCTTTGAATCAAGCATTTTATATGATAATTGTAACATATACGCGTTCGTTTTTCAACACATCACAATAAAAAACTAATAAAGTATTACACCTTGTATCTTGTTTAATCGCGTGCATAAGCTCCGCCTTACCGAATGTTAATCAAAAAGACACTCATTTGAGTGTCTTTTGAATATATAATTTGAATAATCAGCTTATATGTGTCCACTCACGGTCAGCGTAAGCGTCAGTCAAAAATTCCGCCGCGCCGGAAGGATAAGAAAGCGCTTCCTCACCCATATTTGATGTAGGATATGAGGAGTGACTGCATTTCCATCCGGAAGGCGCTTGGAACATAACACTGTCAACATTAGAGCAATTTTGAAAAGCATATTTTCCAATAAGCTCAGTAGTGATAGGAATAATAAGGGACTCAAGCTTAACGCAATTTCTGAAAGCGGCATAGCCTATTGATTTTAAGGAGCTACCAAAATAAACACTTGGCAAGCTGCTTACATTTGCAAACGCGCACTCTCCTATCTCGGTCAAGGTGTCTGCAAAATATAAATCTGTTGTCAATTTGCTGCAATTAAAAAATGCATAGTCGCTAATTATTTGAAGCTTATCGTTTAATTTTATGTCTGAAAGCTCAGTGCACGAATGAAATGCATTGCTCCCGATTTTTTCTACATTTTCACCGAGTGAAGCTGTTTTAATTGAGGTACAGCGTTCAAAGGAAAAATCGTTAATTGACTTAATTTCATCGGGAATAATCAAATCTGTTACAAGAGTGTCTCCTACATATAAATTTTTGCCGTAAAAAAGAGGATTTGAATATGAATTTTCAAACCTTATATTACACCAAGAGCCAATAGATGATGTGGTAACTCCCGTTAAATTAGCGCATTGATAAAATGCCCACGGACCTATTTCTGTGATTTGTGAGCCGAGCACTATGTGGGTAATGCTTTGATTTCCGTTAAATGCTGATCCCCCAATTGCTTTTACAGGCTTATTCTTATAAGTGTTTGGAATAATTACAACTGTGTCTATGTATGTTCCAATGCCGGATACAGTATAGTAGCTTCCGTCGTCGGATAATTGCATAAGCAATTCAGGCTTTGCTCCACAGTGACATATACCGTCAACAAATGTATGGGCAAGCATAGGAAGCTCTACTTGCTTAATTAAAATACTTTTACAAGCAGAGCAGTGGCTTCCTTCAGTAAGTCCAATATTTGTGCATGTTGCTGTAACAGCCTCATCTATAATTACAGTATGCTCAAGCCTTGGTATAACCGTCTGCTTTACAAGAACCTCATCACATACGGAGCAGTGGCTACCCTCGGTAAGTCCGTAGGTTTTGCAGGTCGCGGGGAAAGAAGCATCAATTGTCGGAGTATGTACCGCGCTTTTTTCTATGGCTTCCACTTCCGTTTCGTTACATTGAGTACAAGCTCTTTCGCGCTTTCCCTCATCCTTGCAGCTTGCTTTCTTTACGGTGTTCCATTCACCGAATGTGTGATTACATACAGATGGAATATCAGCATTATTGTCACCTGTTCCCAAATTTGTTTGCAGACTGCTTGAGTCGTTAATTGGCGGAACCACGCTTTTGCACGCTGAAACAGCGAGTAAGCATATCATCAATAAAAATACGGTTAATAAAAAAGCTTTTTTCATAATTGCTCCTCTGAATATATAAAAAATATAGCATTTAGCCTTACGGGAAACGAACCCGTTTGGTTTGAAATGGAAAACAGCTTGATTTACTGTGTTGAAAAAGCTTGACAATTTTTTAATTGCCTGCACTTTTTCGCCTTGTAATCCAACCTGTTTTCTCATTTGAAACTGCTCGCATCTCAGAGCGAATAAATCCGTAGAGAATTTTTTCGAGCTTTGGCGCAGACAGTTAAAAAACTTTCAAGACAAAGGTC
>JAFQAM010000044.1 GCA_017416885.1 Clostridia bacterium
CAGGCTGGTACTTAGACCAGGCATTTACAAAGCCATGCGACAAGATTGCAGCAGGCTCAACAGGCAATATCACACTTTACGCTCAATACGACCTCGAAAGATTTGCTATCAACTACAATGTAGACGGCGGTAAAAACGATAAGGATAACCCTGCTGACTATAATAGAGAAGAAACAGTAGTATTCTTAGATCCTAAGAAGAACGGCTTTGCATTCAAGGGTTGGTTCTCAGACAGAGAATTTACAACACCAATTGAAGGTATTGAAAAGGGTACAACAGGTATCGTTACAGTATATGCTAAGTGGGAAATCGTTACATATAATGTTGAATATGTAATTCCTGACGGACTTGCAGAGGCAAATCCATCTAACCCATCAAGCTACACAGTAGAATCAGTTCAAGCATTAGAGGCTCCTCTCAATGTTAAGCCGGGCTACACATTCGACGGCTGGTTTATTGAAGGCGCATATGTAAACCAAATCGAAGAAATCAATAGCACATTCGGTTACAACAAGTTCTATGCTAAGTTCACACCTATCGTATATGATATCACATACGATGCTAAGGGTGGTTCAATCTCTGACGAAAACCCAATCAATTACACAGTTGAAAATGTAGGCGAAAACAAGTTAGCAATCATCGCTTCCGAGCGCAATGGATATAAGTTCCTTGGCTGGTACCTCAACGCTGAATATACAGGCGAGCCTGTAACTGAGGTTCCTGCATCAACAATCGGCGGTATCTCATTATTCGCTAAATGGGAAATCATCACATATAATATTACATATGTATTAAATGGCGGTACAAATGCTGATAGCAATAAAGCTACATACACAGTTGAAAGCAATGTAACATTTGCTGATCCAACAAAGGCTGATACATACTTAATCGGCTGGTTTAAGGATGAAGCTTTAACAGAAGCAATCAAGTCAACAAACGGCTTAGCTGAGGACATCACAGTATACGCAAGATGGTGGGATAAGCAGAAGGATCCAACGATGAAGTTTGATACATCGCTTGTTGAATCAGCTGTTGCTAACGAAGAAAATGCAAGAAAAGATAACGGAATGGATATTTTCGACGGCAATAAGGTTGCTCCTGGCATTTGGAATGGCGGAAGCTACTGGGCAGGTAAGGTTGGTGAAAAGCTAACAATTACACTTAAGGAAGAGGTTTCAATCGCTAAGATTAATGCTTATGTAACAGGTAACTGGACACTATCTAACTTAACATGCTATGATGTTGACGGAAATGAAGTAGCAAAGGGCGGTATTCGTGCTCAGGTTGAAAATGAAAAGGTTGAAAATGTTATCAACTTAGAGCAAGCTGTAAAGGTTAAGACAATTGTTATTGAAATAATGGAATTGAAGTGGTTTAACGAGGCTGATGGTGGTGCTAAGACACACAAAATCGGTGAAATCGAAATCTTCGTAGCAAACCCAGACTACGATCCGGCAGCTTAATTAAATAACAAAATGCATTGCCAATCGGCAATGCATTTTTGTTATTATTCTATCGCAAGGTATGTAAGCAAGAATATATTATTTTAAAGATAAGACAAACCTATTGATTGCTTTGTTTTTTAAAAGTAAAAATGATATTATTGTTCCAACTACAATTGCAGCTCCGCCTTGAATTAAATTAAACGGCACTGAAACAAGCGCAGTAGGAAAGCCATAAAGTATTCCTTCGTATAAAAAATATCCAAGCACCATTACAAGCTCACCGCAAATCGCGCCAATAAATCTTGATACTATATCAATACGGATTATGCGCTTAAGGATGTTATATACATAGTAACAAGTGATTGCAAGCAGTACCTTAACAACCAAAGTAGCAGGAGCATAAACTGCGTAGGGACCGATTAAGTCTGCCAACATAGCGCCAATACCACCCGAAATAGCGCCGAGAGGACCTAATAAGAATGTAGTAATAATTATAAAAGCATCGCCTAAATTTATATTGCCAACAGGTCCTGCGGGAACAGAAATGAATGCGGTGACTACAAAAATTAATGCGGTAAATATTGCGCAAGCGCAAAGCTTTTTAATTCTTTTATTCATTTAAATAACCTCCAAATGCTCTAATAAGATTTTAGCTCCGATTAAAATTAAAATTATTCCGCCGGTAAGCTCAGCCTTTGATTTGTATTTAGCACCAAATACATTTCCAATTTTAACACCAAGCATACAAAGTAAAAATGTAATAATACCGATAGATGAAATAGCAACCCAAATGTTAATATTTGGAAGAATACCGTATGAAACACCAACCGCTAAAGCATCAATACTTGTTGCAATAGCCATTAAAAGCATGGTTTTTAAGCCTAATGATGCATCCGCCTTTTCCTCATCCTTGTCACCGCTTTCCTTTATCATAAGCACTCCAATTAACGCAAGAAGAGTAAATGCAATCCAGTGGTCAACCGCAACTATGTATTTTTCAAATGCGCTGCCTAAAAAATAACCAATCAAGGGCATTAAAGCCTGAAAGCCGCCAAACCATAAACCAACAATTGCCATTTCCTTAAAGGTAACTCTTTTCATTGCAAGTCCCTTGCAAATAGAAACGGCAAAAGCATCCATGGAAAGCGCAATAGCGGTTATAATCAACTCAGGAATTCCCATAAATCCACTTCCTTTTTAATACAATATTATGAATAATACCACAATAATATTGTTTAGTCAATCAAAAAATGTATATTTACAAAAAATTCACAATTATAGAAAAAAAGCACTTGACATTTATATCTATATATGATAAAATACTAACGCCGCATAATGTTGTGGTCGCAAACGGATGTATATCCTACCCGACTTAGCGAGTTTTGTTGAAAGAGAGGTGCTTTTCATGTTTGCTATTATCCAAACAGGCGGAAAGCAGTACAAAGTAAACGAGGGAGACGTAATCTTCGTTGAAAAACTTAACGTAGAGGAAGGCGCTGAAGTTACATTTGATCAAGTTCTTGCAGTATCAAATGACAATGGCTTCGTAGCTGGTGCTCCATATGTTTCCGGTGCTTCCGTAACAGCAAAGGTTGTTCGTAACGGCAAAGCAAAGAAAATTTACGTTATGAAGTACAAGCCAAAGAAGAACGAGAAGAAGAAGATCGGTCATAGACAACCATATACAAAGGTTCAGATCGAAAAGATTGTTGGTTAATTCGGAGAAAAATTATGACTAAGGTCGTATTTTACAAATCAAACGGTATCTATTGGGGATTTGAGGAGCAAGGACATTCAGGCTTCGCAAGCAGCGGCGACGACATTTTATGCTCAGCCATTTCTGCTATGACAATGCTTGTTATCAATGCAATTGAAATTTCCTATGATTCTGAGGTTGATTATAACATCGACGAGGAAACAACAAACATTTCCGTTAAAGCTCGTAGCGCGTTACCATGCTATGAGAAGGATGAGAAGAAAAGCTATGCTATTTCTGGTCTTATCAAGGCTTATTTCTACCAGCTTAATGATTTGGTAGAGGAATATTACGACTACTTAGATGTAGAAGTAATTGAAAAGGATTTTGAATAATCCAATTAAATTCAGTGGTAACAAATAATTGTAAATTTTATACGGAGGAACATAAAATGTTAAGAATTAGCTTACAGTTCTTCGCACACAAAAAAGGTGTTGGTTCTACAAAGAACGGCCGTGACAGTGAGTCTAAGCGTCTTGGTGTTAAGAAGGCAGACGGTGCAAATGTAATCGCCGGTAACATCATCGTAAGACAGAGAGGAACAAAGATTCATCCAGGTACCAATGTTGGTCTTGGTAAGGACGATACACTTTTCGCTCTTAGCGACGGTGTAGTTAAGTTTGACTATCTTGCAAAGGGCAAGAAGAGAGTTAATGTTATTGCGAAATAATTAAAACTGACATAAAGCGCGCGAGAAATCGTGCGCTTTTTGTTTTTTTATTTACAATTATGTGATTATTTTCTAAAATCTCTTCACAATATAATAAAAATATGGTATAATACTATAATAAAATTTTTGGAGGAAGTTATGTTAGAGCTTCAAAACATTTCATTTATTGTACCAACCGAGGACGGAGGACAAAAATCAATATTAAAGGATGTCAGCGTGAAGATTGACGATCGCTTCGTTGCTATTACAGGCCCGAACGGAGGCGGTAAATCTACGCTTGCTAAAATTATCGCAGGTATATATACACCGACAAGCGGAAAAATCCTTTTTGACGGAGTAGATATAACAAATAAAAATATAACCGAAAGAGCAAATATGGGTATCAGCTTTGCATTTCAACAGCCTGTTCGCTTTAAGGGACTTACAGTCAGAGATTTAATCACTCTTGCAGCAGGCAAGCAAATCAGCGTATCCGAAGCGTGCACATACCTTAGTGAGGTAGGACTTTGCGCAAGAGACTACATTGACAGAGAGGTAAATGCATCCCTGTCAGGCGGCGAGCTGAAAA
>JAFQAM010000045.1 GCA_017416885.1 Clostridia bacterium
ATCTTGTTGCATCACAAGCAGTACAAGCTCCGCCGTTCCACTTATGGCCTGCTGCCTCAGTTACATTGCTTGTATATTCGTCGTTACATACTGAGCAGGTATATGTTGTATAACCGCCTGCTGTACAGGTTGGCTCTGTTACTGCTTCGCTATAACTATGGCCTTTTGCTGTATTAGGTACCTGAACCTTTTCTGAATTGGGTTCAATCTCATCGCAGAAGCAGCATGATTGCTTCAACGCATTATTTGTGCAATCTGCTTCTTGAACGATTTTTTCAGTTAAATATTGGTGTTTACCGTCTGAGCAGAAATAAATTGTTTTGCTTCCGCTTACTCCTGCTGATACTAAATCTGTATCAGCTGAGTTGACAAAAAGAATATACTGAACATTCCAGCTACCAACGCTTACGCTTGTTACATTACCTTTAAAAACAATTATTGGCTTAGTACCGGTTGCGCTATCACTTAATACATTTTCAAACGCCCATCCGCTATCTAACACCAAGTTGTTTGCTGAAAAAACGAGAACCTTATTCAAGTTTTTACAGGAATCAAATACTTCGCCTGTTGCAGAATTGTAGTTAACAGGGAAAAAATATACATCCGGCTTACTTGGAATATCCGCATCGCTCGTAAATGTAAATGGCTCATTAACAAAATACATATTAGTACATGAACCAAATGTTGCGTCGGCATTGCCGGCACCATTTGTTGATACCAACTTTTTGGGTAAATATACCGCCTTAAGATTTGTACAACCGCCAAGCTGATGTTTTCCGTCAAATGAAGTTACGCAGTCCGGAAAGCTAATCGCTTTTAATGAAGTGCAGTTTGCAAACATCCAGTTAGGAATTGTTGTTAAGTTTGAGTCTTCATTATGTTCAAATGTGCATTTTTCAAGCGTGCTTGCATCCTGAAATACACATCCTCCAATTGTTGTGACAGTTGCAGGAATAGACACCCTTTTAATAATCGTTCCTGTGCTTTTATGAAATGTACTTCCATTTATTGTAGTGATTCCCTCGGGAATATCAAATTCCACTATATCTGTAAAGGAATATTCATTGTTAAGATATGAAAAATTGAAAGATAAAGTGGTATTGTCATTACAAACATATGCCGATGGACAGCTAAAGCCATCACTGAATACAACAACATCTTCATTTTTTACTTGAATGTTGTTTCTTGTCGGTGCTTCACCATACGCAGTTAATGTCGCACTCGATGTAATTGCAAATAAGCAAGCAAGCATTGCTAACATTGCAATTAATAAAAGAATTTTCTTTTTCATTTTTTGCTCCTTTTAAAAATATTATATAGTAAATAAAGCTATACAGATTAATATTAACATAATATTGAAAAAATGTCAATTATTTATAATGAAAAATATTGAAACTAAAAGACTCTCCCAAATTTTGGGAGAGCCTTAAATTATTTCAGTTGGTTTATTGGCTTACTATTGCGTTATAGGTTGTATAGCAATACTTATCGCCCTCGTTTGGTGTGCCCGGTTGGAGATAGGATACTGCTCCCTTTTCATCAATTACATATGCGCCAAATGAAATTTTTGCTTCCTTATGCGCTTCTGTTTCAAAGCCTGAAATTCTCATTTCAAATGTTGAATACGCGCCCTTTTCAACCTCAGCACAAATTGCTTTTTCGTTGTTTATAATATCAGTTGAGCCGATATTATCAAATGCTATCGCAAAAGCGCCATATTTTGCAATTGATTTGCCTGTTGCTTTTTCAAATGCAGCGATTTCATCGTAATTAATGATAAAGCTAACCGCAATTTCTCCCTCGCCGCTTTCAGGTATAGAATATCCGCTTGTTTCAAATAGCGGCTTCACTGCTTCCTTTGTATTAAGAGGACAGCCATCATTTGAGCAGGTTGTGTGCTTCTCGCCTTGATTTGAATAGCCGTTTGCATATGTAATGGAAACAAGCTCTGCATCCTTATCAGCGTGAGCTACTGTGCCAAGACCGCAATTTATGCACGCCTTTACGCAAGGATTTGAGTCATCGTATTGGTGAATGCCGTTATAGAATGCATCGCACTTGCTGTAATCATAAACGATGGTTGCGCTCAGATTAGCGGTTGGCTTATGTGTTTCATAATTATATTCGTCTTTACTTACATATGTTACATTATTGAATACATATCCTGTTTGAATCGCCGCGCAAGCATCAACAAGCGCCTGAGCCTCAGCCTTTGTGCCTGTATAGAAAATTGTAAGTCTTAAGTGATTATTATGCCATTGCGCATAAGAGCCAAAAAGATTTGTAAACACAGTTGATGTGTCAGCAAAGAACTTGTTGGAAACATAAAGGAATGTATCCTTGTCGCTTGGTGTTGTTTCTGCAAAGAAGCCTGTTCCAATTGAGCTTAAATTTTCACCGAAAATAATGGTTTTATTTGTTAAGGTTTTGCCCATTGTATTTTTACCGATTGAAACGAGGTTGTTGGGGAACTTGATATATTCAACTACTGTACCACCGTTCCAAGCGCCGCTAAACATACCGTCACCGATGGTAAGCGGCTCCTTGCCGTCAACAAACTCAACGATTCTACAAGCCTTATTTGTATTGAATACATTGCTACCAAAGGTTGTGATTGTGCTTGGGAATTGTACATATACACATACTGTGTAGCCTGTACCTTGGAAGGTATTATTTCCAATTGTTGTTATTCCTTCCGGGATTTCAAGCATTGCAACTGAAGCCTTTGAATAGTTTTTGCCTGTTGCTGTATTCAAATTATTGAAGTTTACATCAAAGGTGTCGCTATCCTTTGTGATGTAATATGACGGATAAGTTACATAAACACCGTTTTCGTCAACCAACAAAACGCGCTCATCGGTATTTACATAAAGCTGTGATGGCGGTGTAAAGCCATCGATTGCAGTAACATCACCAAAATCAACATCAAGCGTTGGCTTTGTCGGAGCAGCCATTACTGATAAAGCTAAAAGTGATACGCATACTGCAATAAAAAGCAGTGTAAAAATTCTTTTTTTCATTTTTCTTCTCCTTCTTTATTTGTAATTTTTTTACAATATAATTTTAACATACAAGATTGAGAAAATCAAATTTTATTTTTACAACGAATGGATTTTTGTCAAAACGAACAAAAAGCAAAGCTTTCTAAGTTATATTTAAAGAGTGTTTTTGTTCAATTTGCCAACATTTTACACAGAGTAATACAATTTCAGATGTATTTTGATGTTTTTTGTCGAAGATGTGTGCATAAAATGAGATTTTCAAGAATTAAAAAATGCGATTTATCGGTTAAATTTTTCTTGCAATTCGATTGCGTTTATAGTACAATGATTTTATGATAATTCTATACTGTGTAGGATTATTACAATTTACGGTGTATCCATATTTTCTAAAAAGACTAAAAGGAGCTTTTTAAAATGTTCATAACAAGTACAGAAAACAAATATTGGCAAAACGGCAAGGAAGCTGAAAAAGAGGGCTACAAGCTTACCTTTGGTAATGAGGTTCAGACTATCCGCGGCTTTGGAACCTGCTTCAGCGAGCTTGGCGCGATTGCGTTAAACAAGCTTTCAAGTGAGGATAAAAAGTCCTTTTTGGATGAAATCTTTACAGAAAACGGCGGTAATTTCAACTACTGTCGCACGCCTATCGGAGCAAGTGATTTTGCAACAAGCTTTTATAGCTACAATGAAACTCCCGGCGATTATGAAATGAAAAATTTCTCAATTGCAAGAGACGAGGAAAACCTTTTGCCCTTAATTTTAGAGGGAGTTAAAAGACAGAAGGATATGCAAATGTTCGCATCTCCTTGGTGTCCGCCTCTTTGGTTCAAGACATTTAATACATACAGTAACGGTGTTTTTAATAAAACCGAGGAAAATCTTAAGGCTTACGCGTTGTATTTTAAAAAGTATGTACAAGCATATCACAAGGCGGGCGTGCCTTTAATACATATTCATCCGCAAAATGAGCCTTGCTCAAATCAGGTATTCCCTTCCTGTGTTTGGCGCGGAGATGAGCTTGCTGATTTTATCGGTGGATATCTTGGCCCTGCGCTTGAAAATGAAAATGTAGATATTTTCTATGGCACAATTAACGGTCCCGAAAACGATCACCGCTACTATTGGACACAGTATTACCATTATCTTGGCGTTGCTATGCAAAATGAGCGCGCAAGAAAATACATTAAGGGCGTCGGATATCAATGGGCAGGAAAATTTGCTTTACCGCAGACTCGCGACGATTATCCCGAACTTGAGCTTATTCAGACTGAAAGCGAATGCGGTGACGGTAATAACACCTGGGAAAGAACTATGTATATTTTCAGGCTTATGCGTCATTATTTCCGCTTCGGCGCTTCTGCTTATGTTTATTGGAATATTGCTTTAGAGGGCGACGGCTCATCCACTTGGGGTTGGAGACAAAACTCGCTTATTTCCGTAAATGACGGCAAGGGTGTGTTTAATCCCGAATATTATCTTATGAAGCATTTTTCACATTTTATCAAGCGCGGCGCAAAATATGTGGAGCTTAAGGGCGAATATTCATCTAACTGCTCTGCCTTCAAAAATCCTGACGGAAGCTATGTAATTGAAGCATATAATCCATATGAAACCGATCAGGTTATCACAATTGGCGGTAAAAATTATTTGCTTGAAAAGAATTCCATTAATACAATAGTTATTTAATCAACAAACGCAGAGAAATCTCTGCGTTTGTTTTTATTTTGTTTACAGATGGTACACGCGTCCGTATATTGACAAATTATCGATAATGTGGTAAAATAATTGTGTATAACTTATTCGAGGTGCTTTATGACTGATTATTTAAAGAGTGGGGCAAAATCAAGATTGGGCTTTGAGCTTGGTTATATTTTAACCTCACCAAGCAATATAAATAATAACGAAAAATATCCGCTTATTGTGTTTCTTCACGGCGCAGGAGAGCGCGGTGACAATTTAGAGCTTCTTAAGTGCTACTGTGTGCCTAAGCTTTTTACAGCGGACAATGACTATCAGGGCTTAAGGACATTTACCGTTTCTCCTCAATGCCCTCAGGAGCATACCTGGATAGATTTCAAAAATGAAATTTTTGATTTAATTGACGAAATATGCGAAAAATATCCGATAGACAAAAAGCGCATTTCTCTTTGCGGCATTTCTATGGGCGGATTTGGCACTTGGGAGCTTGCATTAACTGCTTCGCATCGCTTTTATAAGATTGCTCCGCTTTGCGGCGGCGGTATGAATTGGCGCGCCTGGTATGTTAAGGATATTCCAATAAGAGTTTATCACGGCAGAAAAGACGATATTGTGCCTCTTTCACAAAGCGAGGCTATGGTTAATTCGGTAAGGCTTCAGGGCGGAAATGTAGAGTTTACAATCTACGATGATTTATCTCACAATTGCTGGGACAGAGCCTTTGAGGAAACCGACCTTATTAAGTGGCTTGTTGATTAGACCTGTCTAATCAACAGCTAAATTTGCGAGGACGCAAGCTAATTTTACTGCGTAAGTTAAATAATAAACAAGTTATATTGAATTGCGCGTTTGCGTGTATAAAAATGGAGATTTATAATGGAAGAAAAGAAAACCATAAAAAGAAAAATCAAACAGGTAATGCATATTCTTAATCCCTTCGCAGGCAAGGGAGCCGCTAAAAAGGTAAAGGAAAGCCTTTCGGGAAGCGATTATGTATATATGTCTGAATCCTCTACTGATACAAGTGAGTTTATAAAAAAATCCTGTCAGGAAAATCCTGATACCTGCTTCACTGTTTATGGCGGTGACGGTACTGTATTCAAGGCGGTAAATGCGCTTATGGACAGCGGATGCGCTGATAAGGCATCGCTTAAGGTTGTGCCTATCGGCAGCGGTAACGATTTTGTAAGAACCTTTGACGGCTTTAAGGGAGAAACAGAGATTGATATTTTATCCTTTAATGGCAGATA
>JAFQAM010000046.1 GCA_017416885.1 Clostridia bacterium
CCGATACATTAGAGGGCATTGGAGCCACAATTGCAGGCGGCGTTGATGTAATGCTGGGCGATGACGGCTACTACTATGTTAAGAATAAGGACGGAAGCCAAGGCTCCAAGCTTTACGCAGACTTCTTATTCCCAACCAACATATTCCCCACAAAGAATCTTCAGGATGTAATCAAGGCGGGCGGCTTTGACCTTTCCAAGAGCGAAACCGACCAACAGGTGCTTTCATACATTTCATCCTTTGAGGTTCAGTATATTATCGACCAATTAAGAGAAGCTCTTGATTCAGAAAAGTTTACACAGCTTTCCGAAAACGGCTTGCTTGTAAATATTATCAACGGTAAGGTTCAGAGCGATGATACCGAGCTCAAGAACAAAATCGCGCAGTACAGAAGCGAATTCCAAGCAGACAAGAAGAATTTAGCCATAGATTACTTCAAGGCTCTCTGGGGCGCTGATTATGAGGAAAACGCCGAGATTTATATGATCGAGGAGGTTCTTGACGGTAAGCTTCACGGTATTGAAATGGACTACACAGAGCTTGCGGAAAAATATATTGCAAAGATGATGAACGAAACCACACATCCAAACAACCCTGAGCTTCACGGCTGCGTTGAGGTTGATAAGGAGCTTGCGGTAATTCTCCAGGCAATTATGGATAAGTTCACCTTCGCAGGCGTTGACCATTCCTGGACAAAGCTTTGCTATTACTATTTACACATAGGCGAATAGTGTGCTACGCACACAGCTAAATTTGCGTAAACGCAAGCTAAATTGACCTTCGGTCAGCTAAATTCCTTACGGAGCTAAATTCGCTTGTAGGGTACGGGTTTTCCGTACCGCTGTAACGGGAGGGACGACCCCTCCCCTACAACAGCAAATTTAATTTAGCTTCACGAAGTGAAATTTAGCTAACACGAACGAATGTGAGTGTTAATTTAGCTACGAAGCGAAGCGGAGTAATTTAGCTAAAAACTAAAAATAGTGCAAAGCATAGCTTTACAGCTAAATTTGTGTTGCACGCGAGCTAAATTTGCGTAAACGCAAGCTAAATTGCCTAACGGCAGCTAAATTCCTTACGGAGCTAAATTCGCTTACGCGAGCTAAATTTGCTTAACGGCGGCTAAATTCGCTTGTAGGGTACGGGTTTTCCGTACCGCTGTAACGGGAGGGACGACCCCTCCCCTACGCGGCAAGGTCCCATCTTTTCATTATTCACTATCTATCATTTTCGGGATGTCGAGGACGCCATCCCCTACAACAGCAAATTTAATTTAGCTTCACGAAGTGAAATTTAGCTAAAACCAACGCAATAATTAAAACAAAAAGGAACCCGTCAATAGACCACAACCGTCTAACCTGCTAACGGCTTAAGCGATGTCCCAAGAACACAAGCGTAGCGCGTGCGATTGGATGACAGAGCTTATGCGTAATGCTTGACCGAAGAAGGCGGTTGGCATCTGACGGCTTGAAAAATATGAAAAAATTATTATTAACTATATTAGCCTTGCTATGTATTTTCTGCTTTGTCGCTTGCGGTGGCAATACAGACACAGATACAGACACAAGCGCAAATACAGACTCATCGCTGACACCGGATAAGACAATTGTCAGCTACAAGGTTACCGTTTTGGACGAAAGCGGCAATCCCTTCGGCGAGGCGGTTGTATATTTCGGCGACAAAAAGGCTTTCACAGATGAAAACGGTGTCGCTACCGCTGAATTACCATGCAGTGAGTTTGTAATCAGAGTAGAGGACTACTCAAAAAATGAATTTTTTATCGGTGAAAATGTTACGGTAACACCTGAAAATAACGAAATCACCGTAAAGCTTATGCAAAGCGCAGCTAATCTCCCATATGAAAGAGTTTCCGATAACGGTACTCCCGAAACAACCGAGGATGACAGACGAGCGTTTTTGGTAAGCGAGGCAGGCTCATATTACACCCCGAATGTATCGGCTGATAATATTGTATTCTTCCTGTTCACCGCTAAAAGAGACGGTATTTACAAGTTCTCAATTGATATTGAGGGCGAGGTGGGATACTACGGCGCGCCACTTAACGCATTAACAAAGCCAATTGAACCTCTTGCAGATGAAAACGGCGTGGTTACAATTGAAATTAAGAAAAAGCACCTTGCAAGCGACTCATCCGAGGCAACTCCTTACCTTATCGGTATTAAGGCTAAGAATGCGGATGATAAGAGCTGCAAATTCACAATCGAAAGAGCAGGCGATCCTGTTTATACTCCCGCTGACGATCCATATACATATGTGACAAATCCGTCAAAGCTTGAAGCATTATTTATCAGCTACAAGAATTGGCAGATAACAGTAAACAACCTTGATATCACAAAGGAAAACACACTTGTATATAACGAAAGCGACAAATGCTATCATTTAGATACATTAGACGGACCTGTCGTATATGTAAGAATAGGCTCCGAAAGCCCATATTTACCGGGCTTCTATAAGGTTTGTGAAACAAGCCTTATGTCATCGTATATCTATGATGATGAGGGCAACTATGTTTGCAAGGAAGCGTATAACGCTTTAGTTAACCAATATTATGAGGTATGCGACAAGGGAACAGGACTTTATCCCCTTGATAAGTATATGGAAAAAGCAATCAAAAATCACGGCAAGCAGGCAGGCTGGTGGAATCCACAAAGCCCGATGTACCTGTTCGGCTCAGATATAAATCAAAGCAATGCGTGGTTATTTGCTTGCTGTACAATTGAAATTGATAAAACCGTTTTAGGCAACGAGGATACTGCTATTGATGTTGAAAAGAGTGTTTCAACAAATATTGTAACTGAAAAGGTAGTTGCAGGCGCAAGCGCAACATTACATTTCAACTACATTTCAGGCATTGAAGCAACGCTTAAAATCACCAACGCTGAATGCGTAAAGGTTATTTACAACGGACAGGAATACGAAGCTAATAACGGTAAAATCACAGTTACACTGAACGATGAGGTGTCACTGTTCCAAATTGTAAACACACAAGAGACCGAAATGGAAATCTCATTCACAATTGAATAACAGACAGGAGACAAAAATGAAAAAGCTTTTAATATTATTATGTCTTACCTTGTGTATGGCGCTTTTGATTTGCTCTTGCGGCGGTAACACAGATACAGATACCGATACAAGCGCAGAAACAGTTGACGAAACAGACACAAATAAAGACACAGGCAGCGATGTAACAGACACAAATACAGACACAGATAGCGACAAAATCGACCTTAACGACGGCAAGTACAGACTTTTCGTATGCGACGAGGACGGCAAGGGAATTGCAGACCTTTTCGTACAGTTCTGTAAGGATGACCTCTGTGATTTTGGTTCAACAGATGCAAACGGTTATGTTGAAATCCCATCAGGCGAGTACCATATCGCATTAATCGTTGACGAAAGCGGCACATACGCAGGCGCAACCTACGATGAGTCCAACTATCCATCCTTCGAGGGCGATAGCAAGCTTATAACAATCATATTAGAGAAAAACTAAAACCAAAACGGAAGCCACGCGCTTCCGTTTTTTTTAGCCGCCAGCCGTCAGCCGCCAGCCGCCAGTAGTTAGCTCTCATTTTCGCAAAGCGAAAATATATCGAATTTCGCTTGCGAAATATATCGAAACTGCAAAGCAGTTATATCGAATTTCACGCAGTGAAATATATCGAATTTGCGTAGCAAATATATCGAAATGTAGGGGATGGCGTCCTCGACATCCCGAAAATAATGGGTAATGAATAGTGAATAAGTTCGACCTTGTCGCGTAGGGGATGGCGTCCTCGACATCCCGAAAATAATGGGTAATGAATAATGAATAGTGAATAGGTGCGACTTTGTCGCG
>JAFQAM010000047.1 GCA_017416885.1 Clostridia bacterium
CATCGGCTATTGTGCCAATTGCAGTTAAATCAGAATAGCCAATAGCGATATTTTTAGCAGCCTCTAAAATGCTAATGCTATTATATGCAGATTCCAAAGCGCATAAAAGCTTAAATACAACACCTACACCTGCAAGATTAGAAAATGGATAAGTAGAATCGTGTCTCTTTGGATTAATTACAGCAATTGCCTCAGGTAAATTATCTGTACACTCGTGGTGGTCAGTAACTAAAAAATCAATTCCGCTTTCCTTAGCATATTTTGACTCCTCGATTGCAGTAACGCCTGTGTCAACGGTTATAATAAGATTTGTACCTTTATCCTTTAATTTAGTTAAAGCATCAATTGAAACGCCGTATCCCTCGCCCTTTCTGCAAGGAATGTAGTAATCAACATTTGCTCCCATTTTTTCAAGGTATAGATATAGTATGCTGACTGATGTAACACCATCAACATCGTAATCACCGTAAATGGTTATTTTTTCATTACTTTTTACCGCTGATATGATTCTATCAACAGCCTTATCCATATCGTTTAAAAGAAATGGATTATGTAAAATCTCTTGACTTTTTTTCAAAAAGCTCTCAGCGCTCTCTATATCGTTATAGCCTCGATTCACGAGCAACGAAGCTAATACATAGGAGCATCCAAGTCCTGATGAGATGTTTAATATTGTATCCTCATCAGTGGCTCTTTGATTGATTCGCCATTTTCGTTTTAGTCTTTCACTCATTTTATCTATCTTTCTTTAATAATTTATCTTTGTAATATCGCTAATGCAACATTAATTCCATCAACCGCTGCGCTCATAATACCGCCGGCGTAGCCCGCGCCCTCGCCACAAGGATATACATTATCGCTTCCTAAAAGCAAAAGTTTATCGTTTCTCATTATACGAATAGGCGCAGAGGTTCTTGTTTCAACTCCTGTAATTGGTACATCCTTTGCATCAAAGCCCGATATTTTTTTTCCAAATTTCTCAAATCCAAGCTTTAAATAGTCACACACAAATTTTGGCAAAATATTATTGATATCAGACACCTGTGTGTAGCCATTCATATATGATGGCATAATTTTTGATGGCTCATTTATTGCTTTATTCTCATAAAAGTCGCCTAATGTTTGAACAGGCGCTTTATAATTAGCTCCTGCTGCTAAAAATGCTTTTTTCTCTAAATCTCTTTGAAATTCAATCGCCTTATAAGGTGTTGAGCCATAGTCTTCCCTATCAACCTGTACAGCAATTGCAGAGTTTGAATTGATTTTGTCGCGAGCAAATGAGCTCATACCGTTAACAACGACAGAGTTTTCTTCACTCTGTGCGCATACAACCTCTCCACCAGGACACATACAGAAGGAATATACTCCTCTGTTATTTTCTCTGTAAGAAACATTGTAGCTCGCTGCACCTAAACGATTGTCCTCGGCATATTTCCCGTACATTGCCTCGTTAATGTCTCGTCTTAAATGCTCCACTCTAACACCAACAGAAAACGGCTTCGGCTCAATTGCTACGCCTTTTTTCAGCAAATAGTCATAAGTATCTCTTGCACTGTGACCAATTGCCAATACAATTGATGAATATTCAATACTACCGTTATTAGTAACAGCAATACCATCATCAAAGCCTTTAAGACAAGTGTTATAGTAGATTTTACCACCCAATTTTTCAATTTCATATGACATATTTTTTACCACAGCTCTTAACATATCGGTCCCTATATGTGGCTTTGCGTTATAAATTATATCCTCGGGTGCGCCAAGCTCAGCAAATGTTTTTAAAACAAATGAACACTTGGGATCGTTTATTCTCGTGGTAAGCTTGCCATCAGAAAATGTGCCTGCTCCGCCTGCTCCAAATTGAATATTAGAATTTACATCTAATACCTTGTTTTTATAGAAATTATTTACTTTATCAACTCTTGTGTCAACATCGTCACCGCGCTCAATAACTATTGGCTTTAAGCCCGCCCTTGCGAGCAATAATGCGCAAAACATCCCTGCAGGACCAAATCCAACTATTAACGGTGATTTTTCAGGCATTTCGCCCCTTAAAGTAATGTCAATATTATCATCGGCTAAATATTTGACGCCATACTTTGATAGCAAAGCATCATCGATTGTAGATTTTTTCGCTTCAACATCAGCGCAGACAGATGATACAAATTTGATATCATCCTTATGTCTTGCATCAATTGAGCGCTTATAAATACACATTTTCCCCGAAATTATAAAGGCACGCGTTTTTAGTATACGTGCCTTTGCAATTTCGAATATTTCATTATCCGTGATATTAACATTGGTTTTAATCTGTTCAATAATTATTTTCATAGCTTATTGCTTCTCTTTAATTGTTAGCTTTACGGTAGCTTCCTTACCGATAACATTTTCCTTGTATTCATCAGGAACAAGTATATCAACAGAGTATTCGTGCTCGCTTCCTAAAATGAAATTATTTATTTTAGAAAAATCGAGAATTACTCTTATATCTTCCTTTTTGATGTCAACAAGATCCTTATTAGCGCCAACTAACACAACATCAATATTTAAATCTCCGGATATATCATAATCAGCGTTACCAATTAAATCAACGCTAACACTTTTATATTCTCTTGTATGCATATCGGCATCAATTTCCATTGCATATAGCCATATAATAACCGCTATAAACAAGCAAAAAATAATTGCGACAATGCTTCCTATTCTGTTTTTCTTAGGAGCCGCCTCTTTTACATTTTGCATTGCGGAAATATCCATTTCGGTGGTTCTGGTAAACTTATCCATATTTCTCCTTATGCTATTTAAAGG
>JAFQAM010000048.1 GCA_017416885.1 Clostridia bacterium
GATGCTATTCACGCAAATAATGATACCGCATTGGAAAACGGCGATACTCCCACAGGCAATGTGACAATTAAATGTGGCACGGTAACAGTATACAGTAACGACGACGGCATACACGCAGATGGCGTTTTAGCGATACAGGATGGCACAATTACTGTTTCAAATAGCTATGAGGGGCTTGAGGGAACACAGGTAAAAATTGATGGTGGCTTTATTTCAGTTACATCAAGAGATGACGGCGTAAATGCTACATTATCAAATGGAAATGCGATTAATATAAGCGGCGGAACGCTTTATGTATATGCAGGCGGAGATGGAATTGACTCCAATAGCAGAGCCTCATATGAGGGAATAATTTTTAATGGTGGAAACACTGTTGTAATATCAACCTCGGGCGGTAACTCTGCAATTGATACAGAAAACGGCTATACCTATAACGGTGGCAGAGTTGTTGCCATTATGCCGTCCGGTGGCATGTCAAGTGAAGCCACACACGGTAAGAATTTTTCAAGCATAGGCGCAAGCAAAAGCGCATCATTATCAAGCGGTAGCTATCTTACAATAAAAGCAGGTGGCGACATTAGTGTAACGGTGAAAATACCAAGCAGTATAAACGCCAAAATCATTTATCTTGGAAGCAATAATATTTCTGTGTCAACGGATAACAGTAGCGACCTTGCCTTTAACAGTAATGGAGTTTATTGGTATTAAAAAAATCTCTGCAAAAGCAGAGATTTTTTCTTTGCACCTTTGGTGCAACTTCACTACGCGAAGCGTTACATTACGCACTGCGCAACTTCACTTTGCATAGCAAAACTTCACTTTCACCTTGTGAAAACTTCACTAAAACGGTGAAGTAGAACTGCGTTCAGTGAAGTAATCTGCGATTGTGAAGTTGCTAACGCACTGAAACGCAACTTTGTTGCAGTGAATTTGTGCTACGCACAGAGAACAAAAATCTCTGCAAAAGCAGAGATTTTTTTATAGCTTAAGTCTTTCGGCAATACCGAGCATTCGTTCCTTATTAAGCTTGATGACTTGGCGGTCATATGTTAAGATGCCGTTTGTTTCGTCCTCTACATCGGATAGCTGAGTGAGGATTGCGCCGCAGAGACCTTCCTTCACATTTGGTATAATTTCCTTTTCGTAAAGAGAATAAACCGCGTTTTCAAAGTCCTCTTTGTTATCAAACTTTTTGTAGCCGTAGGTTTTCTTTTCGTTAAAGGAATGCTCGCTTATCTTATAGGAATATCCGCCAAATTCGGTTAAGACTATTGGCTTTATGCGTTTTTTGCGTTTTTTGATTTTTACAGGCTTAAAATAGATGTGCAAGCTTTCAACATCGCTTTGCTTGCTTGTAAACCAACCTGATGTGGTATCAATAAATCTTGTTGAGTCTAACCATTTTAGCGTTTGGTACATATCCTTAGCTCTAAACTGTCCCCATCCCTCATTGAAAATTGTCCAATAGCAAACACAGGGATGGCTATAAAGCTGCTTTACTGTGTTACACATTGATTTTTCAAACTCTGATTCGGCTCTTTGATTTTTTGTTCTGAATGCGTTTGGAAGACGCTTAAAGCCTGCGGTTGGCAGCGCGGTATCTCTTACAAATGAGTAGCTGCCGTTATTTATCATATCCTGAAAAACAATCATTCCAAGGCGGTCACACTCGTAATAGAA
>JAFQAM010000049.1 GCA_017416885.1 Clostridia bacterium
AAGCTTTAATACTGATTTAATGTATAAGGTAGCTACCGCTATATCCGATGAGGCAAGAGCAAAATACAATGAGTTTAAAAAATTTGGCGGAACTGAGCAATATCAAGGTCTTACATATTGGTCTCCGAATATTAACATTTTCAGAGATCCAAGATGGGGACGCGGTCACGAGACATACGGCGAGGATCCGCTTCTTACAGGTAAAATGGGGGTTGCGTTTATTAAGGGCTTACAGGGCGAATGCAAATACCGTAAGCTTGATGCAACAATTAAGCATTATGCTGTGCATAGCGGTCCTGAATATGAAAGACACGGCTTTGATGCTATTGTATCTAAAAAGGATTTATACGAAACATATTTAAGCGCATTTAAATACTGTATTGATAACGCAAAGCCATCTGCGGTTATGGGAGCTTACAACCGTGTAAACGGAGAGGCTTGTTGCGCAAGCAAGACTTTACTTGGCGATATTTTGTACGGCGAGTTTGGCTTTGACGGATATGTGGTTTCTGACTGTGGCGCGATAAGAGATATTACAACAGGACATAAAATCACAAATACGGATGCTGAGGGAGCTGCGCTTGCAGTTAATAACGGTTGTCAGCTTAACTGCGGTGATGCATATTTCAGTCTTTATGAAGCATATGAGCAGGATTTGATTACAGAGGAAACGATTACCGATGCGGTTACTAAGCTATTTGAAGCAAGATTCCGTCTTGGTATGTTTGATGATGACTGTGAGTATGACAAAATCCCTTATGATGTAGTTGAATGCGAAGAGCATAAAAAATTAAATTTAAAGATGGCAGAGGAAAGCATTGTTCTTTTAAAGAATAACGGTATTTTGCCGCTTGACAGGAATAAATATAAAACTATTGCGGTAATTGGTCCTAACAGTGACAGATATAGCACACTTATAGGCAACTACAACGGAAATCCGTCAAAATACTATACTCCTTTGCGCGGCATTCAAGATGAGTTTGACGGCAAGGTGCTTTATGCCGGTGGTTGTCATCCTACCGATATCGGTTCAAGCATGTGGGGCGGAGTTCCGTTCCGTGAGGGTATAATTTGCGCAAGCAAGGCTGACCTTGTTATTATGTGTATGGGCTTAAATCCCGGCATTGAGGGCGAGGAGGGTGATGCATATAACGGTGATGTGGCAGGAGATAAGAAGGATATTGAATTGCCTGAGCCACAAAGAAAGCTTTTTGATGAGGTTATTAAGCTTGGAAAACCGACTATATTTGTAAATATCAGTGGAAGCTGTGTTTCACTTTGTGAGCAGGATGAAAAGTGTGATGCGGTTATTCAATGCTTCTATCCCGGCGCTTTGGGCGGTGTTGCTCTTGCAAATGTATTATTTGGCAAAGCGTCTCCAAGCGGTAGATTGCCTGTAACATTTTACCGTTCAACAGAGGATTTACCACCGTTTAGAGATTACAGCATGGAAAACCGAACATATAAATTCTTTAAGGGAAATCCGCTTTATCCTTTCGGTCATGGCTTAACCTACGGTCAGGTAACTGAAAATTGGCTCAATGAAAATGAGGTTGAGATTTCTAACAATGGTGGAATGGACACAGACTATTCTGTATTGAAATTTAAAACAGAGCCACACAAGGAATTAGTTGACTTTAAAAAGATATTTATTAAGGTTGGAGAAACAATTAAGGTTACATTCTAATAGAAAAAGTGAGCAAATTTTGCTCACTTTTTTATTATTGATTATATGTTTCGTAAACCTCTTTTAAGCGATGTGGGTAGTCGGTCATAATGCCGTCGGCTCCCATTTCGAGAAGCTCCTTCATTTCCTCTTTATCGTTTATGGTCCAATAATGGACTGCAAGGTTATGGCGGTGGGCATTACGGATTAATGCTTTTGTTGACAGGTCGAAGGTGATGCCTGCTGCCTCCTCCTCGGTTGGAAGCTGGAATACGCACATTTTATCGGTGAAAAATACATCAAGGCCGATGAGTCTTAAAATTACATACTTTGTCACACCGTCAACGCCCGGTGAGCACATAAATGTGTCGGGAACCTTATTTTCCTTGATATAGTCAAGGTATGTGTTATAAAGCTCATCGTGGAAGGATGCTAAAACTACTCTATCGTATGCGTTATACTTTTCAAGAAGCTTTAAGGTTGCTTCAAAGCATTTCAGTCCAAGCTCGCCGCTTTGCTTGATTTCAACATTTATTCTGTTATTTGGAAATGCTATAAGCAAATCCTCAAGAGTTGTTGCTAAAAAGACGGTTTCGTGTCTTGGGGATATGCCCTCGGGATATTCCACATCAAGGGGAGTTTTTTCCTTGCCGTCCGCGCCTAAAAATTTCTTTCTTTCGCCGTTTAGCTTATCATTTTTATCGGTTGGATTTGTATAGCCAAAATCAATTTCCTGCGCAACTAGGTCGCTATAATTCCAATCAGCAATATTGCCTGTTGCATTTGTTTTTCTGTCAATTGTGGTATCGTGGGACAGAAGCACAACGCCGTCCTTGGTGATGCTTACATCAGTTTCCATCATTACGCGATTATCCACACTGTACGCGTTATAAAATGCTTCAAGTGTGTTATCCGGAAATTCTCTGTTGCCACCGCCGTGGGCAATAAGGATTGGCAATTCTCCGTCCTTGCGCATAGGATTTTCACCTTTAAAGTTGTCAATGCGCGGGAATAATGCGAGTATTAAGTATATAGCTAAAATTGATCCGATTACAATAGCTGTCACAATTAAATTCTTTTTTGTTTTCTGCTTCATAATAAGCTCCTTTCGTTAGCCGCAGCATAATGCTTTATTTATCGTTCAAAATCGAGTTCGACCGATTATGCTACGCTAAGCATATTTTACCATATAACAGTTGAATAGTCAACAAAAAATTTACTGTTGCAATTTTTATAAAGTGTGGTAAAATTAAGGTAGAATATTTTTGGGGAGTATATTATGAAAAAGATTTTTATTGTAGGAAGCTTAAATTCCGATTTAGTAATACACGCGCCGTATATGCCTGTGGGTGGTGAGACGCTTATGGGCAGTGATTTTGCTACAAATAACGGTGGCAAGGGCGCAAATCAAGCCTGTGCTTGCGCAAAATTAGGCGGAGATGCTTATATGTGCGGTTGCGTTGGCAATGATGCATTTGGCATGGGGCTAATTGACAGTCTTTCAAGTGACGGCGTACATACTGATTTTATAAGAAAAATTGACGGTGTACCGACAGGTGTGGCTGTAATTGTGGTTACAGAGGGAGAAAACCGCATAATTTTAGACAGTGGCGCAAACGGCTGTTTAACTGAAAATGATATTGATAAAATGCTTGAAATAGCTACACAGGGTGACATTTATTTGACTCAGCTTGAAAATCCCATACCTGTAATCGGATACGGTCTTAAAAAGGCTAAGGAAAAGGGGCTTTTCGTTGTTTTAAATCCTGCGCCTGCAAATGTGGAAATCAAGGAATATTTACAGTATGTTGATTTGATTACACCGAATGAAACAGAGCTTGAAATTTTAGGCGGCAAGGACGGTCTTTGCGGTAGCGGTATAAAAACAATTATAACCACATTGGGCTCTAAGGGCTATGAAATATGGACACAGGGTGAAGCGAAAGCATATCCCTGCATTAAGGTTGATGTGGTTGACACAACGGCTGCGGGGGATACAGCATCGGGCGGTCTTTGTGCTATGCTTGCTAAAGGAAAATCAATCGAGGACGCTATTGCTTTTGGCTCTAAGGCGGCATCTATTGCTTGCTCCCGTCACGGCGCGCAAAAATCAGTGCCTACTCTTGATGAGGTATCAAATTATAAATCCTAATATGAAATTAAATTTATTTAAGGCTTATGAAAAATATCAAAAGGAAATTGAGTCTTTAGGCTTTGATAATGATATTTACTCACATCCGTATTATATTTCAATACCGTACAATTGGGAAAGCGCACAAGCAAGGATTATGGTTGTCGGCGAGGAAGGTCACGGTGAAAAAAGAATAAACGGCAGTATAGAGCAAATACAAAAAAGCTTAGCAGAGCAATTTGATTATTTAATTAACAATAGCCATTCAAATTTTTGGAAGCGGTTCAGAGCTTTGACAAATTTAGGTTGCTGCGTTTGGAATAATCTTGACAAGGTACACAGGCTAAGCCATTATAGCTGCCATTTAAGTAGTAAGGAACGGAAGCTATTACATAGCACTAACACTAAAATTTTATCCAAAGAAATTGAAATCTTAAAGCCTGATATAGTTATTTTCTTCGGGTGGTACGGCGCTTCAATAGAAATGGAGCTGCCTGATGTATTCAAATGCTTATATCCAAAGGGTATAAGCAATAATGTCGCTTGGTTTGACAACAAGCATTTTACGGTAGAGCTTGACGGTACGGTATATATATTTACTTATCATCCTGCTTGGAGAAGGAAGCCGAAGGATTATGAAAATACGATTTTGGAAATCGTAAAAAAGCATATAAAAAACTTGACTGATTGAAGTGGTCTAAATTACTTTCACTTCTAATAGTCAAGTTTTTTATATTTATAGAGCGCTTGCGAAATCCTCGCACATTTTTTCAATCATTTCCTTTTTTACTAAGCTATTAAGCCATTCACTTGGAATTGCATCATAGCCGTAGAGTATGCCTGCAAGGCCACCTGTAACTGCGCCGACTGTATCGGTATCTTCCCCGAGGTTTACCGCTTTTAATACACACTCCTCGTAGGATTTGGTATTTAGCAAGCACCAAATTGATGCTTCAAGAGTGTCAACCACATAGCCTGAGCTTTTTAT
>JAFQAM010000050.1 GCA_017416885.1 Clostridia bacterium
CTTGAATTTAAGCTGCCGTATTCCTTTTGACAAAGCTCGCAAACCGCTTTATTTATACAGGTTGCGTTTCCGCCCTTGTGTCCGTTAACATCGTCAATCTGACCGTATTCCGCTTCGCAGTATCTGCATTTTGCTTGCGCTACACAGGTTGCTTTTCCGCCGCTATGCTCTTCGGTTGCAAGCTCGTATTTACAAATTCCGCACACTGTTTTGTGGGTATCACTGCTATTTTGGTCAGGGATGTATGAATAATTACTATGCTTTCCGCTTGCATAGGACAGTGAACAGGTATCGCAATAGAGCGTGTGATATTCACTGCTTGCATTTGATTTTTCATCCTTATGCTTAATTCTTAAATATCCGTAATAATCATAATCGTCTGCATCAAGTTCAACCTTATTTCCCTTTTCATCTACAAAACAAATTTCGCATTGGTCGGATGGAATAAGTGAAGAAATAATTATAGAATTATTTCTTTCGTCTATTTCAATGCCGTTTTCAAAAACACCGCCGCGGATATTAATTTCTGCAGTATCCGGATTGCTTCCGATGAAGGTAATCAAGCCGCCCTTAGTAAATGTGCCGCCTAAAATATTAAGTACGGTATCGTCATAGAGAACAAAGCTTACCGCACCGCTGAAGATGCCGTTATTTGCTGTTACCTTGGCTATATACTCTCCGCCGTGGCTATACGCTTCTATAACACCGCAAATTTCGCCCGAATTGAAAATCAACTCGCCGTACACAAAAATTGCAGTGAAGGATGAATACTCGGCGTAAATACAACCGCTTTGATTTTCGCTTGTATCCTGAACGGTTAAAACGGAGCCGTCGGAAACCTCAATACATACAATCACAGTAATATTATGTCCGTTTAAGTCAAGGATATAATTTTTGTCCGTATCCGATATAAGGTGGTTATATGCTGTACCGTCGCCAAGAAGTGTGATTTTGCCGTTCTTTCCGCTACTGAACAATGTGCTAAACGCATCATCCATATCGGAATGATAAAATACCTCTCCGTCGATTTCGGTTTTTGCAACCATTATATAATTACAAACAGAGCAAGAGCCGTATTCGTTTATATCGTGTAATTCTTTTTCGCCCGTTTCATCAGATGCTCCGCATACGCATGCTTTTATATGATATCCGTTTAAGGATGTATATTCTGCGCTTTCAAAATTATGTGTGTGCAAAGCTACTGTTACATCATTAAGCAAATGGATATTACTGTTTATAAAACCACCGTCAGCATAAAAAGCATATCCCTCTGCAAGAGTATCGGTTAAGCTATATCCCGCAGGCGCATTATAAAGCGCTATTGTACCAAATGTACAGTTTGCTATGCTTATGGAGTTTTCACTTACCTCATATGCAGAAATGTCTAATCGAACAGTGAATTCGCTGTCAATAATCTGAAATTTTCCGTCGTACAATTCAATATCCATTGTTTCTGTATGAACATTTTTAATAATGATAGACGCATTTTCGCCCGACGCCACAACAGTTGTCTCCGCATCCGCGCCGTCTATTATTATCGTGCCGCCATATGCCATATTGGTTACGCCACAGCTTGCTAAACAGCCGGTTTTATTTTCGCTTGAGTCCGTAAGCGTAAGCGTTCCCTCATAGTTAGAGCTGCCGATAAAGAGATATACTCCGTCAAGAATATATCCGTTCAAGTCAAATGTGTAATCAACATTGTAGCAGTTCATTGGGGTGATGCCTGCATCAAGGTCTCGAAGCAGCTTTAATACGCCGCCGAATGTATTAGCGTGGGAAATTGCTGTTTGAAAATCTATAAATAATGTTTCCTTGTTATTTTCATCCGTATGAAGCATAACAATTTCCGCATTACATTCCGTGCATACATTATCTACAAAGTTATGCGACTCATTTGCTAATGTCAGAAAGCATTTTTCGCAGCGTTGTGTATGCTCTGCGCCTGAAACCGGAGCTTTCACAAAAGTATGCTCTTCCTCTGAGCCATATCCGCATTTTTCACAACCGTATAGGTGAAATGCGCCGTTTAACTGTATATAACCAATTTGGTGCGGGACACTTGCATTAATAAAGCTACATTCCTCGGTGCAATATAGTTGACAATGGGTGTCATCGTATGGATCATAGCCCATATTATGCTCGATAAGCTCGCCGTTTGTAATCATAGCGTGGTGAACCATACCAATCGCTGAGCCGTCTTGCCCACCGTTATAATCGCCCTGCTCAAGTGTAATTTCTATCCTTTCATCTGCTATCCTTGTCTTAGCCGTAGATTGTATTATTAACTGAGCGCCATCCTGTAAAATAAGGTTAACTGATGATTTTAAACCGTTACCTGTGTCATTTATATTAAAGAAATAAACACTTGAAACAAGCTCTGAAAGTCCGTAAACATATAGATTTATGTTGACACCTGTGTCCATAGTTATGCCATAATTGCTCGCCCAAATAAGCATATCGTGAAGCACTATATCGTATGTTACCGCTTCGTTTGTTTCGTTTTTAAAGATAGGTGGCTTTGTGCCGTCGCCAAACAGAATGTATGGACCGTTATGCTCTACAATATCGTCCTCGCCTATTTTTATTCCCTCCGGGTAAAAAACGATATCATTATTGTCGCTAAGGTCTATATTCATACCTTCATCAAAGCTTGGCGTTTCTGCCATTACCGTCGTAGCAAATCCGCCAATAATTCCTAAAAGAAGAATTGCGAAGATTGCTATTGTTATTTTCAATATTCTTGTAATCATGTTACGCTCCCTTCGGTCGCTTTTTAGTGGTTAGTGTTCAGTGGTCAGTGGTCAGTAATTAGTTATAAACCCACGAAGTAGGGCTTAATTCGATTTATCGGGCTTCACCTTCATTCGCAAGGATTTGATTTAGTTGTCAGTGGTCATAAGATTACTCCTACAAAGAGTTATCGGCTGAATAACAGTTATATGGTAGCAATTACATTTATTACAAATTAAAATCATTTGTTAATGTAACCACTGACCACTGACATCTGACCACTGACATCTGACCACTAAAAAAATTCGTTAGAATTTTTTACGAAGAATAAACCAAATTCCAACCGCCAATGCAGATAATACCGCGCCTGATGCGACGATTATGAAGACTGTTGCGCCTGCTGATAAGCCACCAAGCGCCTCGGTTGAACGCGTTACTGTGTATGAGCATACTGTACAAACCTGCTTTTGCTCGCCCTGTGTCGTTCTTTCAGGGAATTTTGTTACAGTCCATTCGCTGAAGGTATGCTCGCCTTCGTTCTTTTTGTTGCCGCATACTGTACATTCATA
>JAFQAM010000051.1 GCA_017416885.1 Clostridia bacterium
ATTGTCACTCAAATTTTAACTGACCATCAAGGCGTTGACACATCCACACCAACAGGTATGGTAACAATGCTTTACTTTATGGCAGACGGAAGCATTGAGGTTGAAACCTACTCAACAATTCAAGAAGCGTACTACAAGGAAAATAACCAATTTGTAATTGAGGAAACTGAGCATAGCTATACCGAAAATGTATCATATACATATGCAAACGGCTACCTACAAAACGGTGTGTTTAGTGCAACCTGTGAGCATTGCGGCAAGGAAGCTTCAAAGGACATAAAGCCTATTATCGTATTCCACGGCTATTCAATAAAAGATGATAATACCGCTATGTGTGTGGATTATTCGGTAAATTATGACTTATTAAACGCTTATAAAATCGCAAACATCAAGGATATAATCTTAGGCGTTGTTGCATGTGGCTATGATAACCTAATAAACAAGGATGGCAAGCCAATAAATGCAGATGGAAGCGTGGCTGAGGTAAATAGTGGCAGAGTTGTAAGCAATGTAATTGAAAATGAGCTTGAAAGCGTTTCCCTTATTATGCGCACAACGGATTGGTCAAAATATGCAAATCTTAATACAATTCTTTGTATGTATATAATTGATGAAAACGGTGTAAGCTATGCTTGCAATGAAGAAATCACAACAGCAAGCGCAATTTCCGTAACCTATAACGCAATTTTAAGCGGTCAAAACAATGAAGGAGGTAATGATAATGAATAAGTATATTAAACCGGAATACAATATTTTGGTGCTTCAAGCAAATGATATTATTACCACCTCAGGCTTTGAAATAAGCCAAGATAATATCAACAATAAGGTTGATTATATTATCACACCAGATAGCATCTTTGGTTTCTAAAACAAAATTTCAGCTCTGCAATTTATTTGCAGGGCTGTTTTTTTTAATAATATTAAATATTTTCATTGAAATATATATTATAATGTGCTATAATATACCGTGATAAATTTTCTTTATAATATTAAGGAGTAAAAAATGAAAGAAAAATTAGAAGCTTTGCTTCGTGAGGGCGCGGAGAAAATTCAAGGCGCGAAGAATGAAGCGGAATTACAGCAAATAAAGGGCGCGTATCTTGGTAAGCAGGGCTCTGTTACCGAGCTTATGAAGGAAATGCCTAAAATAGATCCTTCACTTCGTCCTGAAATGGGCAAGGCGGTAAACAATGTTAAAAATCTTTTAAGCGAGCAAATTGAGGGCAAGCTTGCTGAGCTTAAATTAAAGGCTGATGCTATTCCTGAGGATTTTGACTATACTTTACCGGGTGTTGAGCCAATGATTGGCGGTTTACATCCAATCACTCAAATGTGCTACGACTTAAATGATGCGTTCCGTTCAATGGGCTTTGAGGTTTTCCACGGTCCTGAAATCACAAGCGAATATTACGCGTTTGATAATCTTAACTTCCCACCAAACCACCCTGCAAGAGAAAGCATGGATACATATTGGTTAGAGGGACACGACTCAGGTGAAGCAAACGAAAAGCTTTGCTTAAGACCTCACTTAACAGGCGGAAGCGTGCGCTATATGCAAACACACAAGCCACCGTACCGCTTTGTATATCCGGGCAGAGTATATAGAAACGAAACTACTGACGCAAGACACGAAAGAGCGTTTTTCCAATATGAAGCGCTTATCGTTGATAAGGACTTTACATATACTGCCGGTAAGGTAATGATTAAGAGCATTCTTTCAAAGGTGTTCGGACAGGATGTTCCTGTAAGAATGAGAGCAGGCTTCTTCCCATTCGTTGAACCTGGCTTTGAAATTGATATGGGCTGTCTTGTTTGTGGCGGTAAGGGATGCAGCGTTTGTAAGCATGTTGGTTGGATTGAAATTATGCCGGGCGGTACACCGCATCCAAATGTACTTCGTTCAGCAGGTCTTGACCCTGACGAATACACAGGCTTCTATGTAAACATCGGTCTTGACCGTCTTGTTATGATGCGCTATGGCGTTGACGATGTTCGTATGTTCCATAGTACTGATTTACGCTTTTTGAAGCAGTTCAAATAGAGTTCGCTTTGCGAACAGCAGCCAGCCGCCAGCAGTCAGCAGCCAGTGATTTGCTGTATAACGGTTGATAACAAAAATAAACAATAAATTTTATGACTAACGGCTAAAATATCCCGTTCCCCATTCTCTCCCCGTCTAACTTGCTGACGGCTGGCGGCTGGCGGCTAACGGCTAAAATATTCCGTTCCCCACCTCTTCCGTCTAACTTGCTGACGGCTGACGGCTGGCGGCTA
>JAFQAM010000052.1 GCA_017416885.1 Clostridia bacterium
AGTACAGTGTGCGGCGGTGGAAGATATGACGGACTTGTGCAGCAGCTTGACGGCCCCGCACTTTGCGGTATCGGCTTCGGTATGGGACTTACAAGAATTATCCTTGCGATGAAGGAAAGCGGAGCATTAATCCCGGAAGCGCCAAAGCCTGTATTGTATATCGCGCCAATGGGCGATAACGCAAGAGCAACCGCCATTAAGTATGTAGCCGAGCTTAGAAATAAAGGCATCTATGCAGAATGCGATATCTGTGCAAGAAGCCTAAAGGCTCAGATGAAGTATGCTGATAAAATCGGCGCTCACTATACGCTAATTATAGGCGATAGCGAGCTTGAAAGCGGTAAAGCGCAATTAAAGGATATGACAAATAGCACTCAAGAGGAAATTGAAATCAGCAACATCGTAGATATTATTTTAAAGAAATAGAGGACATTAAAATGGAAATTTTAGATAGATTTGAAAAAAATGATAGCCGTACACACTATTGCGGCACCTTAACAACTGAGGATATCGGCAAAAAGGTTTGCGTTTTAGGTTGGGCACAAAAGCAAAGAGACTTAGGCAGCCTTATCTTTATCGACCTTCGCGACAGAAGCGGTATCGTTCAGCTTGCATTTGACGAAAACACAGAAAAGGAAATTTTCGACAAAGCATTCAGCGTAAGAGCAGAATATGTTCTTTGCGCAAAGGGCGAGGTTAGAGAAAGAGCGACAAAGAATAAGAATATCCCAACAGGTGATATTGAAATTTTTGTTGAGGAGTTCAAAATTCTTAACAAGGCTCAGACTCCACCGTTTGAAATTGTTGAGGGAAGCTCAGCAAATGCGGAAATCCGTATGAAGCACAGATATCTTGACCTTCGCCGTCCAGATATGCAAAGAAATATTATTGCCCGTTCAAAGATTACAAATCTTGCAAGAAACTACTTTAACGATAACGGCTTTATCGACATTGAAACACCAAACCTTATAAGACCAACACCGGAGGGAGCAAGAGACTATCTTGTACCAAGCCGTGTGCATAAGGGCAGCTTCTACGCACTTCCACAGTCTCCGCAAATCTATAAGCAATTACTTATGTATTCAGGCTTTGATAGATATATCCAAATTGCAAGATGCTTCAGAGACGAGGACCTAAGAGCAGACCGTCAGCCTGAATTTACACAGATTGATATGGAAATCTCATTTACAACAGAGGATGAAATCATCGCATTAAATGAGGGCTTCTTAGCATATATCTTTAAAAACTTTATGGGCAAGGAGCTTAAAACACCGTTCCCAAGAATGACTTGGCGCGAGGCTATGGAAAAATACGGCTCAGACAAGCCTGATGTTCGCTTCGGCTTTGAGCTTACAAACATTTCCGACATTATCGCAAATACAGAATTTAAGGTATTCGCAGGCGCAGTAGCAAACGGCGGCTCAGTAAGAGCAATCAATGTTAAGGGCGGTGCTAAATTCTCAAGAAAGGAAATCGACGCCCTTACAGAAAAGGCAAAGCACTACCACGCAAAGGGACTTGCTTGGCTCAAAAACACAAACGGTGAAATTTCCTCATCCTATGCTAAATTCTTAACAGAGGACGAAAACAAAGCAATCAACGAAAGAATGGGACTTGAAAGCGGCGACCTTCTCTTAGTAGTTGCTGACAAGAATAAGGTTGTATTTGATACTCTTGGCGCACTCCGTTGCGAATGTGCAAAGAAATTAGGACTTACAGATCCATTTGACTTTAAGTTCCTTTGGGTAACAGAATTCCCACTCTTTGAGTATAGTGAGGAGGACGGAAGATTCTACGCAATGCACCATCCATTCACAGCTCCAATGGCTGAGGACTATCATTTAATTGATACAGATCCGGGCAAGGTAAGAGCAAGAGCATACGATATCGTATTAAACGGCACAGAGCTCGGTGGCGGTTCAATTAGAATTAATACAACAGAAATGCAGGAGCATATGTTCCAGGTGCTTGGTATTTCCAAGGAGGACGCAAACGAAAAGTTCGGCTTCCTGCTTGAAGCATTTAAGTACGGTGTACCACCGCACGGCGGACTTGCATTCGGTCTTGACAGACTTGTAACATTACTTATAGGTAAGGAAGATATCAGAGAGGTTATTGCATTCCCTAAGGCGCAAAACGCATCCGAGGTAATGTCAAAGTGCCCATCATATGCAAATCCTGATGACCTTAAGGAATTAGGCATTGCTATCATTCCACAGGACGAAGAATAATTAAATAGAACCTCGGGCGACCGAGGTTTTATTTAATAGTGGTTAGTGGTCAGTGGTCAGACACGCAATGCTGTGCATTGCATTTCAAGTATTTGCGAATACAAATACATTTCAAGAAATTGTGAATACAATTTCATTTCAAGTGCGAAGCACATTTCGCTCCGCTAAACAGATAATAGTGGTTAGTAAAAAATGAACATAAACGAAGCATTAGAAAAGCTAAATAAATCTAAATTCCGTTCAAAATTCCATTTATCAAAAAAGGATATAGATTACATTAACGAAAAGGGATTTGATAAAATAAGGGAGCACGCGCTTGATTTTATAAGCAAACGGCTTGCCCCTGCATATATACCGAACGACGGCGAGCAAACACCAATGAAGGGACATCCCGTGTTTATCGCTCAACACGCATGCGCATGCTGCTGCCGCGGCTGTCTTAATAAATGGTATAAGGTGCAAAAAAATATACAACTCACAGAAATTCAACAAGAAAAAATAGTCAACCTACTTATGGCTTGGATTGAGAGGGAATATGAAAACTACACTCGATAAAATAACTGTAAATACACTTGAGGAATTCTTGGATGCATACAATCAGGGATACTATATTGGAAATATAGAATATTCCTTTGATGAAAAGGAGCTGTTTGATTATTTTGATAAAAATAAAAATAATAGCGCGG
>JAFQAM010000053.1 GCA_017416885.1 Clostridia bacterium
GGTTTCTGCCTCATTCATAGCACCTTATGATAGATTTGAAGAACCATATATAAAAGTTGCAGTTGGAGATTACAGCGAAGAAAAGAAAAATCGAGGTAGGGACAATGCCATAGCATCTATTCTTATTTCAATTTTTCACGAAATAACACATTATTATCAATGGATACACAATATATTAGACGACAATCCTCAAGCCAACGAACGACAAGCTATTTATTATGCAAGTAAAAGATTACAGGAATATGCTACAACAAGAGAACATCCATAAAATATGCATTTTCTATGAAATGGCACTGAGGCGTGCGCTTTTATAATAAATAATAGAAAGACCGGCTCTTAAATAGAGTCGGTTCTTTTTATTTCTGCTTGCAGGTTTTGTGAAAATCAAATAGTATTTTCATGGTCAGAGCCTTGTTATTTGCAGGGCTCGTAATAGGGGGTAGATTTTTTCTGCTCCCTTTTTTTCATTTGTTTTTCCATAAATTGTGGAATTTTTTATGGAATTTTGAGTGTCTTGTTTTTGGAAAAAACTCCAAAAGTGGAATTTATTTTATATGGAAAGTTTTTTATTTAATTATATCGTGTATCAACAGGGTTTTATACTGACATAACAAATAGAAATTAGAAATTTTGTGTGTTTACAAGCACTTTCTGTGTGGTATTAATGGATTTTAAAATAATATACTAACTCTTCTTGAATTAAATCATATTTTGTGATAATATGTAATCACAAATATACAATTTTATTGCAAAAGTTGAAGGGTAAAAATGAAAAAACGCTATAATTATAACAAGGAAAGTCTTCCGCGTCCTATTTTAGATGGACGTGATGACTTTATAAATCTTTACTATCAAGCCTGGGAGCTTGCCTTTAAAAATGTGGAATATATAGAAAAGGATGGTTGGAAGGACATTTTAACCTGTATGCCCGGAGTGGGCATCATGTGGCAATGGGACTCCTGTATAATGTCCTTTATTACCAATTATTCAAATGGCACATTAAGTGCTTTGAATAATCTTGACAATCTATATATGCTAAGGCGCAAGAACGACGGCTTTATGGCTATGGCGTATAACCTTGATGACGGCGAGCCTACTTATGGCGAGAGAATAAACCCGCCTCTTATGGCTTGGGCAGAATGGGAGCACTATTTGATTTCGGGTGACTCCTCACGCTTTGAGCGTGTCTTGCCTGCACTTGAGGGAATTTATAATTTTATTGAGAAAAATAGAAAAAGAGAAAGCTGCGACCTTTACTATTTTGAAGATACAGGCTCCAGCGGAATGGATAATTCCCCTGTTAGTGGATATGGAGCTAAGCACGGTGATGGAAGCGACACTTGCTTTGTTGACCTTGCCTGTCAACAGGCACTTAGTGCCCTTTGTATATCTTATATATGTAGTCAGCTTGGCTTAAATGAAAAGGCGGAGCATTATGAAAATGAGCACGCGCGCATTTGCGACAACATAAACAAGCTTCATTATAGCGAAAAAGCAGGTTGGTATTTTAATTTCTTTACCCGCACATGGAAAGGCGATAGGGTTAAGTTTATAAACTCAAAAACTGCCGCCACCTTTTGGACGCTTGTATCAGGGGTTGCATATGGCGAAAGACTTCGCTCGGTAGTAGCGCACATGATGAACGAAAACGAATTTTACACAAAAATCCCCTTTGCCACACTGTCAAAGGATGACCCAAATTACGATACTGCCGGTGGCTATTGGCTTGGCGGAGTATGGGCGCCAACTAACCTGTGCGCTATAAAGGGACTTTGTAAAAACGGATATCACGAATACGCGAGGGAAGCTGCCATAAAGTATCTTGACGGCATGTGCAAGGTTGCAAACGATGTAGCGTACGGCAGCATTTGGGAATGCTATGCCCCGGACGCTTATCGCCCCGCCACCACTGAATATAACACGCTGTCCCGTGACGAATTTGTAGGCTGGAGTGGAATTGCGCCAATAACTATGCTTATTGAAAACATTATCGGTCTTGAATTTGATGCACATAAAAATCAAGTCACCTTCCACCTAAACAGCCGTGAAAAATGCGGAATAGAAAATATGATTTTCAATTCCAATCTTGTAAGCATAGTATGCACCGAATACCATCCATTTAAGGGGCAAACCACCGTAAAGGTGGAAGCACAAAAGCCATTTAAACTGAAGGTGGTAACAAAGTACCTTTGGTACCCTGTTGAAATAGATGTACCAAAGGGTCAAAGTGTGTTTAAAATATAGTTTTTCGTTGAAATATCTTTTATGATAGAAATCAAGTTTAATAGTGTTGAAAAGCATATAGTCAAAAAATATATACTGATAATTTTACAAAAAAGACCGGCTCTTTAAATAGAGTCGGTTCTTTTTATTTCTGCTTTGTATTTGTAATAGCTCTGTCGTGAGCAGCCACAGAGTTTAATAACATCAAGGTCGGTTAGTGTTCCACCAAAGTCTTTTGAGTGTTTTAAAATTATTTTCTTACACTCAATGCTTTTCTTGGTTGTAAGTGTTGTTCCTTTGGTTAACCCAACCTTAACACCGTTTTTCTTTGCTTCTCTGATTCCTTCTGAAATTCTTGTGTGGCGAAGGCGGATGTTTATCCTAAATTTGATTTCCTTGCGGAAGACCAACTGTCTTTTTTATTGTTTGGTGTATTTAAATATTTTGATTGAAATACATTTTGCTAAGTGGTATAATAATAACTAATAAATTTGTCGAGGTTAATATAATAATGGGAAGCTTACTTTTAGTGCTTATATACATATGCTTTATCAGTCTTGGCTTGCCTGATTCACTTTTGGGTTCGGCTTGGCCAGCGCTTCATAATGAAATTTGCGTGCCTGTTTCATACGCGGGTATTATATCGGCTACCATTACCGCAGGTACGATACTATCAAGCTTATTCAGTGATAAGCTTTTACATAAATTCGGCGCAGGCTTGGTTACTGCTGTAAGTGTTACTATGACTGCAATTTGCTTATTCGGTTTTTCTATCAGCACTCAATTTTGGATGCTGATTTTATGGGCAATACCATTTGGTCTCGGCGCAGGCGGTGTAGATGCTATTTTAAACAATTATGTTGCTTTACATTACAAGGCGCAGCATATGAGTTGGCTTCACTGTATGTGGGGTGTCGGCGCGTCTATTAGTCCTTATATAATGAGCTTCGCTCTTGTTAAGCTTGAAAGCTGGAGTGGCGGTTATCTTATCGTTTCAATTATTCAAGCGGTACTGTGCGCAGTTATATTTATTAGCATACCGCTTTTGAAAAATGGAAGCGCA
>JAFQAM010000054.1 GCA_017416885.1 Clostridia bacterium
TAGACATCGGCGGAAGTACAACGAAAATTGTAGGCTTCGATAACAACAGAAAATTAATGGATCCCATGTTTGTAACCGCAAACGATCCGATCACATCATTATACGGCGCATTTGGCAAGTTTACAGACAAAAATAATTTAGGACTTTCCGATATAGACAAGGTTATGCTTACAGGCGCAGGCTCATCCTATGTAAGTAAGCCGATCTATGGCTTAAACTGTCAGATAACCCCCGAATTTAAATGCATAGGACTTGGCGGTCTTTACCTATCAGGCTTGAAGGATGCAATTATTGTCAGCCTTGGCACAGGTACAGCCCTTGTTCACGCAGTAGAGGGCAAGGAGCCATTCTATATGGGCGGTACAGGCGTTGGCGGTGGTACTCTTATGGGACTTTCCCGTAAGCTTTTAGGACTTAACACCGTAGAGCATATAGACGAAATTGCGCAAACAGGAAATATAGATAATGTTGACTTAAAGGTTAAGGATATTTCTAAAAAGGATATCGGTCTTAGCGGTCAGCTTACCGCATCAAATTTTGGAAAAATCAGCGATATGGCAACACAGGGAGACCTTGCCGCAGGCATTATAAATATGGTATTTGAAACAATCGGTATGATTGCATATTTCGGCGCAAAGCAATTTAACATCAAGGATGTGGTATTAACAGGTAACCTGACTCAAATGTCACAAGCAAAGCCTGTTTTTGAAACACTTAACCAAATGTTTGATATGAAATTTACAATCCCGGAAAACGCCCAATTCAGCACAGTTATAGGCGCAGCGCTTTCTTCGTTTGAAAAATAAAAATGAGGTAACAATGTTACCTCATTAATTTTAAGGAGAATTATGAACAAGGAAGAACTGAAAAAATTAGAAGAAATATATTTGAGACAAGAAAAAAATCTGCTTGTATTTTCTCAGGTTGCCTCATATTTAAATAATGCTCCTTGCGCTATGACGAAGGAGCTGATGAGAGAAATAACAGATAATAACAAGGACTACGAGGATTATTCCTATGCTATGTTTTTGTCTAATATTTTCACCGATGATGAAAAGCTTGCAAGCGAGCTTTTAAAGGAATACTATATAAAATCCGTTAAACGCCTTGACGAAAAGGAATATATAGAAAACCCGTACTATAAAAGCATCAGAATACCAAATAAAAAAATAGGCAAATGGACCTTAGGCAGTCAATCCTATCAGCCATATGAAGCATTTATCCGTGACGATATCATAATTGACGGCTATAAGGAAATACCGCAAATTGGATATTTTGATAAGGAATTTACATTTCCAACCGTTTTTGAAAGCGGAGTGGAATGGATGGCAATAAAGCCAAACGAAATTGAAACAATGAAGGAAGCCATAAGCGAAGCGCAGGGAAGTGTGCTTGTATATGGCTTAGGACTTGGCTATTATGCTTATATGATAAGCTTAAAGGATAATGTAACCGATATAACAATTATCGAAAGAGACGAAAGTGTAATTAAGCTTTTTAAGGAGTATATCCTTCCACAATTTGAAAATAAGAACAAAATCAAAATCATACAGTATGACGCATTTGAATATGCAAAAAAGGAAGCATCCAAACAAAAATATAGCTTCGTTTTTGTAGATTTGTGGCACGATGTATCTGACGGCACAGAAATGTATATGCAAATGAAAAAGCTTGAAAAGCACCTTCCAAACGCAAAATTTTCCTATTGGATAGAAAAATCTATTCTTTCCGCCGTGCGCGTAAGAATATTTGAGACATTATATAATAATGTAAAAGAAAACAAATTTAACAAGGATTTAACCGAGCTTGAGAGAATGCTTACTGATGAATTTTTGAAGAATTTAATCAATAATGGATAAAATAGTTGTAAATGTCAAGTGCTATTTTGAATTTTTTCTTTAAAAAAATTAAGTTTGTGCAATTCATCCAAAAAAAGATTTTGCGAATTGTTGAAATTAAACAACTCACGAGGATATGAATTTATAAAATCTGCGATTTCATCAATTCGTTTTTGTGAAATTGTTTCAAATTCTGTGCCTTTTGGCAAAAATCTACGAATAAACGCATTTTGATTTTCGTTACTGCCTCTTTCATACGAACTGTATGGATGGCAATAATAAAATTGAGTGCGTTTTTTATTTTTATAAATTGATGATGATTCCATTTCATCACAATATGAAAATTCACTACCATTATCAACAGTAATTGACTTGAAAATTAACGGAAAGAATTTTTTATATTTTCTTTCAAGTTTGTTAAGGAATAAAACAACCGATTGAGCAGTTTTATCTTTTGCTTTATAAATAATTTCATATCGAGTCATTCTCTCTGTTAGAACAAAAAGCACCTCACCTTTTTTTCTTTTGCCGATTACTGTATCTAATTCCCAATGTCCGAATTCCTTTCGTTCATCAATGTGCTTTGGTCTTTTTTCAATTGATGTACCGACAGGAGCTTTTTTTATTCTAACTTTTCTATATTTCTTTTTTTGATTGCCTTTTCTTAATAAATCTTTATTCGTAACATTTAAAAATAAGCCTTTATCTATGTAAGAATAAAGAGTAACACGGCATATATTTGTCTTGAAATTCATATTTTCGCGCCGTATCATACCGATAATAGCGCCCGGCGAATATTTTTCTTTTATTTTTGTTTCAACAAAATTTATAAATTCATAATCATTACCAAGCTTTAATTGAGCACCTTTTGATGTTAATTCATAATCGGTTTTCATCTGCGCCTTGTCGCAGCTATATTTTTTTGTTTCGGTCCAATCACTATTCCTATGTATATAAAAGCCTTTTTGAAGCTCATAGTAAATAGCATTTTGCGAAAAGCCTAATGTATTTGCTATGACCTTGACAGGAATTTTCATATTGTACATAGACTCAAGCTTTAATCTATCCGTATATGTTATTCTTTTATAGGTTTTCATTTAATCACTCCTTATCTTTGCATTTGAGCATTAGACGCCACCTTGAATAATACGAGCGCGCGCTGTCGCGCGCGTTCAAGGTGGCGCACATGACATAACACGAAAATCGTGTTTTATAAGTGAAATTACAATTTTAAAAAACGGCTAAACCGCTAATTCGCTTGGTTTAAGCCGTTTTTTTAATTAAAATTAGTGAAATTCACAAATTCTGTGTATGCCAAAAAAACGACCGTCTCCGCCCGTTTCAAAAATTTTCAATTTTGGTACTTGCTATGTAATCATCTCTCCTGTTAATTCATCAATTTTATAACCAAAATCTACGCTTTTCAAAACACGGCTATTATTTTCATCATATATATCATCAAACAAAACAAATTTCAAAACAAAATTTTCAAATTCTGCACAAATCTCATCTTCGCTTATCTCATCTTTAAAACAACTTGGTATCCCACGGCTATAAACAATCTTTTCATCTGTCTTAGTTATGTACTTAAGAATATAATCAAGGTATTTACCTTTTTTAAGGGCAACGGAATTTATTTCCTCAAAATCACAACGCCCAAACCTTTCCTCAAAAAATGTACACGGATGTGTGGTAATTAACTTATGCTTACGATTTGAATAATCTTTCTTTTCATAAATCTTACCAACCATTGAGCCATCAGGCACATATAAAAGGGCGTGAAAATGTAATCTTTCGTTTTGTTCACCGTATTCCCAAATGCCCATAACTTTCCACCCTTTGCGAGTGCTTAAATTGCTCAGACACTTTCTTAAAGACTTTTTAAAGCTTTCATCTGTATGCTTTTTATCGTCAAAGGTAAATGTAACAAAATAATTCCATTTATTCAAATATGCTTTTCTGCGAAACAACTTTTTTCGCGCAGCTATATTTGCGCTTTTTCTTTTAAAACCCTCATCAATGAGTTTATTAAGAACTTCATCAATATGCACCGTCTTGGAAAGCTCTTCGCGAACATATTCCTGTTGCTTTTTAAAGGATAGACCTTTTTTTACAGCTTGTAAATAAAGCTCTTCAAAAATTCTTTCTGCTTCATCAATGGATGAAGATTTGATATTATTAGACTCATAATTAGGGAGCTTTTTTCGTGGTAGATTCTCATATGCAACATAGCTACTACCGTCATTATATACAGTACAATACATTTTCATTTTCTCCATTTCTTTATGGGCGTTGAAAATGGAAAAATCAAGATTTTCCCACATCCAACACCTTTATTAGCGTGGAAAATGGAAAACTCGTTGAGTTTCCCACGTCCCACACTTTAAAATCTTCCAACATTGAAAATGGAAAAGTCCCGATAGTTAGATTGTTTTTATTGATTTGCGGGACTTTCCCACATCCAACATTGAAAGATTTTCTGCTACTACTAATCGCAAAACTAAAGCAAAAGCGCCGCTTTTGTCATATTTAATTTATATTTTTAGATTTTTTTAAACAAGTGATTTTTATTTTAATTATCGAAGCAACCCCATTTTACCATATCGTTGTAAAAATAGGAATTTTGAAGCTTCATTTCTTCCTCAGATTGCTTTACATCTTGATAGCAAATAAAATCGTATAAGCCAACGCCAGACTTTAGAGCCATATTTTCAAATAAGTCATTAAAGCAGTCACTTGCGAATCTTTCCATATATGTCTTTTTAGAGGATAGTTTATAAACAAAATCAATCTTCTCACCGTCTAAAGAGCCTTTTAATATTTCGCAACTTAAATCAAAATATCCGAACCTATTTGTAAGCTTATCAAAACGATTTTCCGACCAAGAAACAACATTGTTAAGTAAATATACTAAAAGTGTGTTATCACCTCTTAAATTACGCATTTCGCGATAAAAAGCATTTATTTTAGGAAATATCATATCGTGGAAAAAGTTATCAAAAAATAGTCCCCGGTATAAAACTTTTCTTTCGCTTGATTCTGCTATGTTTATAATGGAACACAAATCGCGCGCGTCTGCTCCCCAGCTCTCAGGGCGTTGTTCATCCGTGATAATTCTTACAAATGGAAAGAAGCCGACAGTAGCGCGATGGCGAATCATTTTTAAAGTTGTATTAAACAAATCGTTATTTTGATTTGTTTCAACATCTTTCTTTTTGTTCTCGCGGTTTTCAAGGTTGTTTTTGCGCTCTTTTCCAATTTCCGTTAAAACCACTACACCAAATTCAAAAGCATTTGAATTTCGGTTATTTTCAATCATCTTTTTACCTAGTCTAAACATATCATAATCGAAAATATGTGCGTACCTTGTGCTTGAATATGATTGCTCAGGCGTTTTATGGAAAAAATCTGTATTCCACATAGGAAAATAGCCGTTATCCTTACAAATATCCTCTCTCACAGACATATTACCAAATAATAAAGAGCTTTCGACAATATAAATTAAATATGCTTGTGCATATTCAATTAAAATTTCGTGTAAAGTGCTAATTTTTAAATCATCATCATAAATCATAGGATATTTATTATAATCATAATACCAAATTTTATCAATGGATGGATTTTTGCGAAAACGATAAAATTTTTTTAAAACATAGATCTTAGCACTTGCTAAATTATACACTGAATGATAATTAAAGGCTCTTTTTAAATCATCTTCAAATCTTAGCCAAGGGAAATTAGGAAATTTCAAAGAGTCTTTTTGTAATATTTCAAGTGCTTTATACTTGAATATTACGGAGCTTGACAAAGCCATATCAACCGCCATTGTGGTTTTCTTTGCGCCCATTGTACCACAGCACATTGTAACAAGTGGTTGAGAATTTATAAACCCTCTGTTTTTCATTTCGTTATGTTCTAAAATGGAATATGCTATTTTTTTCATTATAGTTGTAGCAATTATATATATAATGACAAGCCACACTAAAACATTAACCGATAGAAGCATTATTAATAAATCTGCACCAAGCTTTACAAGAACATCACTAAATAACGAAAATTCAAAGGTAGCAACGAAATAAAAATAGAGTGAAAGAACACCAAAACATATTGAACTAAAATTGATATTGACTAACCATATAAAGATAAGCCATTTAATATATTTATTATGTGATTTTATAAAATCAAAAAATGATTTTAACCAATTCCACGCAGCTATGATTTTTGGCTCTATTTTAGCTTTAAAATATGTCAATTGCTTTGTGTCCTTATATTTATCTTCTTCGTCACCCTCATAGCAATATGAATTTTTTAAGATTTTGATTAAAAGAATAAAAATAGGAATTAACAAAGAAGCAATAGCTATAAACATAAATGCGCCCTCAGACATATACAAGCAATAGCTTTGAAAATTGTCACCGTCCCAAAAATACATTCCAAAAAAATCAAATTTTCTTATTAATGCTTCAATATCATATGCTACAACTCTTGATAAATCAATATTTTCAACACTTGATATATTGACAGGAACATCATCCTGTCCCATATATATCGTTATAAAATAATACTTTATACTTTCCCAAAAATCAACTATATTTTGAAACAATCTTTCCCAAGATAGAGAATATATGTATATAGCAAAATTAATTGATATTAGCACAATAGACAAGCAAATATAATGCATATAATTAACATTCTTTAGCTTGTCCTTTAAATCTCTAAACTTAGTCATAAATCACCTTAAATCGCATTAAATGTAAAAATTGCATAACCAACTAAAAATGCAACTGCTAAATAACAACTTATTTCTAATGCATATAATAAAAACTTTTTCATTTTATCTATCCACCTTTTTTTCAAAGCCTAAAAATAATAATATATTTTTAATATCCTCTTGTAAAAATAATAAATTAGGTGATGAATTTACAATTTTAGTTTTTAAATTTGGATAATTATTGTTCACTTTTTGAGCTTCAAAAATATAATATGTAGTACCATTCTCAATTTCTTCTTCATATAAAAGAAAGCTAACATAAAACAAAGATGTAAAAACCTTATAACCTACAGCATTTTTAAAACAATAAATTTTAACAAATTCATCTGCTAATTTAAACTTATCAAATATCTTTTCTAAAATTTCTTTCATTATCAAATACCCCAGCTTGTATAATTCTTTCAACTATTCTTTTTATCATTAATGGCGGAACACTCATGCCACATATATATCCTACCGAAACGCCCATAAAATCATAATCTTGCGGAAATGTGGATGCGTTTATAATACTTTCATCAGACAGTAATGTTTTATCCTCAAAATCAAACATATTTCCGTGATTTGTGGTAATAGTTGGTAGCACCTTATAAGGATAAAGAATAACATTATTAAAATATGTTGCTTTCAGCTTATTACCCTTGTTATATAAACGATTCCACGCCCAAAGCATTTTCATTTCCCCGGGCTTGACCTCATTTAAAACATCTAACATCTTTGGCGTTAGCTCTCGACCTTTTCCGCGCCTTATTTCACCATATGTAACAGGCGTATAATTGTATTTAAAATCAATTAAATTCAAATCAAAATCAAGCCTTGTAGCAATAAAAAATACTCTATGCCTACACTGAGGAACGCCCATCAATTCAGCTTTAAAAACTTTAAAAACGAATTTATAACCAATGCTTTTAAATTCCTTTGAGATTTTTAAAACATATTCCCAGGCATTCCCCTGTGATAGTCCCATAACATTTTCCATTATTACTACTTTCGGCTTAAGCTTGTCCACCGTCTTTAAAAATTCAAATGGTAAATCATCAAGAATTTGTGTTTTTTGTCCCTCGCGAAATTCCTTTTCAATTCCCCAAGAATCTTCGCGCAGCCCACTTAAAGAAAACGGCGTACAGGGGGGAGAGCCATCTAAAATATCTAACTCATATAATTCCTTTGGTAAATCTTCGCGCTTATTAAATTCCCTTAAATCTTCAAGATAATTAAACTTTGGTTGATGATTTTTAACATATACCTTATTTACGCGCTTATCAATTTCAACACAGCCAAGAACATTACACCCGGCTAATTTATATCCCATTGTAGAGCCACCGCCACAGGCAAAGCAAGATAATACATTTAAACCGTTTTTCTTTTGTGGATAATCTTCTAAATGCCAATACCATTCATTTGATTTTATCGGTATTAAGGATTCTTTCAGACTATCATTAGGGAGTAAATCAATTAAGGATAATTGCATTTTATCAGACCTTTCTGCATTAAAGCTTCTTCAAATAATTTTGAATTTTTGTGCGCCATTCTGCCACTCCAAAAGATACCTTCACCTTTTGGAACTCTTTCGCACTCATAAAACATTGTTTTATGCTTTATAATTTGTCCGTTATACTCACTTAGTACATTTTTAATTTTTGCTTTTATTTCGTGCTTTTCCTCGCAATAAGGACAATACATATTAGCCATTTGTTTTTACCTCGCAGCTATAACAAATTTGTCGGCTCTCCCCGGCGTAAGCTCCACAGGAAACACAAATATCAGGAATATATGTAGAAATCATAAATTTTTACCTCTTTCATTCAACAAAATTTATAGGCATTACAAAAGTAAAATCATTTTTAGAACCTAAAAAGAATAAAATAGCCTTGAAAACATTTTTGCTTGTATTTTCATTATCGTATTCGCCTAATATCTTACGAATTATCTTTTTACCACTGTAAAACTCCAAACCTATAAAATAGGTATTATGATTTTTGGAAGGTGGTACTAAAACGATTGAACCTTGAACCTCAATAAGCTCATCTCGATCTTTATTTAAAATAAATTTTTTCATAAAACTTCTATTTTTTTAATTCTTATTTACCTTTCTGTACTTTTTAAAAAACTACCACGAAAACTATAATTGAATGTATAAAACTTATTTGGAAAGCATTCGCTATAATTGGAATATAAATATTCAAGTGCTTTTTTAAAACTGCCAAATGTTAAAATTTCAAAATATATAACATCAGTTACACAAATATACATTTTAAATTTTCTGCTACTTTTCTTAATTAACACAATCATAGAATTACACAAGGACTTTATACGGACCTCGTTCAAATGCGCTTTAAAATTATGTGGAACATAACACCCCAAATGCTTTTTTATTGCTCTATCTACATACTCTTTTGTCATAATTACCTCGAAAATATAAATTTTTTAAAATTTGATATTGACTTTTAACGAATTTAGTGTATAATAATAGTAGCCAAAAGAAAATAATCTTTCATCCCTGCTCAATAGTGGCAGGGGCTTTTCTTTTTATTGTTCTTTCCTTGTAGCAAACCTTGCTACATTCTTTCTAAATGCTGAACTAAATTTTCCCTCATTTTTATATGGCTTTATGTAACTTGCACGAGGGTTTATTTTTTTACCATTTATATTTGTTGAAAAATAAGAATTTTTTATCCCAGATGGTAATTCAAAAGAATTAAATTTATGTTTAAATAATCTTTTTTTCTTTAAATCTGTTTCTTTGCCATCATCATACTTATATAAATGTGTTGTTTGAACAGCTTTAACAACGCCTTTATCTTGAAATATTAAATAATTATGCTTTCCTTTAGAATTTCTATCAAACATATATTTGTCAGGAATACTAACTAATTTCATTAAATCACCTCTTATTTTTATTTAGTAGCCTCGCAGCTACTATTTTTTATAAATTTTCACAAAAGTGAGTGATTTTCGCCTTAAGATGATTATCACCAAAATTTGTGATTTTGTACCCGGCATTTATTCACTCTCGCAAATGAATTTATTTTTATATTCAGATAACTTTATACAAAGCTCTTTCAGACTTTTAAAAGAATATCTATTCATATATGGATTGAATTTTTGTGTATCACAAACAGAAAGCTCAAACACATTTGTGCTTCTATGATAAATTTCCAAAAAGAAATTTTTTTGTTTATTTGAAATAAAAAACCTCACTATTTCTCTCGTTTCATTCATCCGAAAGCTCTTAATATCTCTATTGAAGCCTATAATTCTGTCTATCTTATCTTTGGCTCTATGATAATTCATACATTTACCTCTTATTTTTATTTGATGGCTTTTATCTGCGCCATCTTTTTTATTTGACATTTTTTGGTTTTAGTGCTATAATCTAAAAAAACACTATTTTAGGGGGATATATGGAAAACAACGATTTAATTTGTCCTATTTGCGGGGAGCCTACTTTTGTTTATTACGGAAACCCACGAAAAGACCGTTTATGTAGCAAACACGGAACTATGCTAAAAAAAGGGGAAATAGAACAATGTGAAAAATGTTCTAAATGGAAAACCACAGGCAAGCCTTGTCAATGTGAAAGTGCAAAGGAAAATAAAGAAAACAAAACATCAAACAACACAGAAGAATTGACTTGTATTATTTGTGGCGAACCATCAAATGGTAAACCACAATGTAAAAAATGCTATTATGAAACTAAAGACTTTATGGAAATGTTAGACAAAAATAGCACTACAAGAAAAACCCGTGATTATTACTACAACTTAAAAGAAAGAATTTTCATTATTAAGAGTTTAGAAGAAACTCAAAAGCAATGTAATAAATTAATTGCAATCGCTATGGTAGGTGAACAATACAATGATGATACATCTTTAATTGATAGAGTTTACAGAGATGTAGAAACTTTAATCAAAGGAAAACTAATTCCTCAACCAAACGACAAGTTTGATGAAGAACGAAAAGAAAAAGATGAACAAAAAAGCAAAATTCATACCGCCCTTGATGGACACAATGTAGATTCAGACATGGAAGTAAGAATTGACGATGTTTTATTTAATGCTTGCATTTTACACTGCTACGGAAAAAGCATTGAAGAAATTACCGAAAAACGAAAAAAATGCGATTGGTTTATTCCAATAGTAAACGACGAAGGTATTTACATAGAATATTGGGGAATGAAAACACCAAAGTACCTTGAAGAACGCAAGGAAAAAGAAGAACTCTACAAATTACACAATATTCCGTATATTGGAATAGAAGCAGACGACCCCAAAATGGATACACAAACATTTAAAACTAATTTAATTAGGGATATAACCAATTTAGCAATAAAAGAATACGGTTTTATGCCTCGTTGGACTCGTCCTAAAAAATAATTATTAGGCTCACTCACTATAGAGTGAGCCTTTATAATTAAAACTTTATATTACGAGATTTTTTATCAACACGTTGAGCAGCCTTCCACCCTCTTTGAAAAGAAATACTTTGTTTTTTTAATTCTTCATCAGATTCAAAAAAACCTCTATCGGAATCATTCATATACCTTGAATAACCCGTTGAATACTGTACTGACTTATTTTTAGACAAAGCTTTTTCATATTTATCAAAATCAACAGTTGATGAATTAGGACCAATTTGTCTTCTAAACTTATCAACAAATGCTCTTGCTTTTGATACATGATAATTTCTACGTTCTTGATATGAATATTTTTTCTTTTTAGCCATAATTTTACCTCACTTTTATAAATTTTCTAAATAGCAATAAGCTTCATAAAGGAAATTATATCTTCTTTTATATTGCTTTTCATTTAAATTTTTTTCTTTCATTACCTTGGATTTGTCCTTGTTAGAGAACGCACCAACGCAATTTAATAATTCTTGCTTTGGTACACCTTGCTTTAATTTCTTATGTACCCAGGCTTTTGCTTTTCGCATTAAATCACCTCTTATTTTGCAAATAAAGATAGATATTCCATAATCCAATAACTGTGGATATACAAAGACTTATTGTACTAATTACAAATGCAGGATTCATACAACATCACCTCTTAATTTAAAAAGTTTATAATCTATTTGAATGATTTTTTTTGCCAACAATCTTATTGTATTTAGCAAATTCATCTGCATTTAAAGACTTGCAATTACCATAAAAATTATTGCTTAATTTATTAAGCAGTGAATAATACTGCTTTTGTTCCTTAACAGGTAAAGAAAACACATGTCTTTTTACCTTTTGAACATCTTTTTTCTTACAATCAATATAAAATATCATCTTCTTTTACGCTTTTTTCTTGAAACAACCAAGTATACAACAGACAAAGCAATTACAATAACACCACAAGTACCAAGAATAGCACCTAAATTATTTTGCATTTGTTTTCGGTCTTGTTCAGTTGATGCAGCTTCATATCCATTGTCATACTCGGCTTCTAATACATTTGAATATTCCTCAGACGCCATATAAATATCCTTTCCCTCAGCTTGTCCTATCTCTCTTTCAAGTAATAACATTTCGGGAAGCTCTGTTTCCTTGAAATTATTTATACCGTCTGCATATCCTGTGGTATATTGTCCTTTATATTCTTCGGTTGTCTTAAATTCTGCTACACCGTCTATTTTACCTTGAGTATGCCCCTCTGTATATTTGAGTTGTAAATCTTCATCTGTGATTTCATCATAAAAATAAAGCTTATTAAAAAGCGCTTCATTAAAAGAATTAGAAGCATTTATCCAAAGCTCATAAAATGTTGTACCAAAAGTTTCATTTTGCACAGCACACGCTGCTTGAAAATCAACAAAATTTGCAGTTCCGTTAGTAGAACAGATGTAATCAACAAATTCTTGAAACGCCGCTGGCTGCATAGCAAAACATGAATCACCACTACTTGAATAATAAGTAAAATAATTAAAATCATAATAGTATGAATCAGATGGCAATTGATAAGGAACCGACTCAAAATATCCAGATGCAGAGCTTTCAGCAGAAGAAGCAAAAACAGATTCATCCGATAGAATAAAATCATATTTGCTTGCTGAAGCACTTAAAGAAAAAACGAAAACACACATTAAAAATAAAGTGCAAATTAAAATAATTTTCTTTTTCATATCAATACCTTACTTTCTTTTCTTTTTCTTATTAATAAAATAGGTTGTAAGAAGCAAAACAATAACAAGACCGAATATACTAAACAAAATTGCAAATAATGTAGATGGATCAACGGAATTTTTCATTCCTAAATTGTAACCATCTTCGTGGCCAACAATATATCCTTTTTCATAGCCACTATCTAAACACGCTTCTTTGGTTAAAGCATATTCTTCACTATTACGAAAATCTGCTTTACCATCTGCCCATCCTTTATCATACATTTTCTTTTCTGCTTCTTCATATGCACCATCATACCCGGCTTGATAACCGGCAGAAGCACCGTTTCTATATTGTTCTTCTAATGTAGATTCATATTCTATTGAACCTTTATAAGAGTCAACAGCTTCCGCAGCTCCGTTGTTATATATATCAAGCTTCATTTTTTCAAATTCGGAGCTTTTTAAATAACTATCAACAGCGTCAGCTCGTCCATCATTTAAGCCGTCTTCGTAGCCTTGGTTATAATGAACTCCGCTTGAATCTAAACAACAATTATTATTTTGATGTGATTCATCAAAATTTGCTCCATAATCGTCATCCGTTAATGCAAATGAACTTATAGCAAAAACAAAAATCATTACAGTAGCAATAATAATACTTAAAATTCTTTTATTCATTATTCATTTTCCTTTCGCTTTTTTCTTTTATAAATAGACCTTATAAACTTAACAATCTTATAAATAATTATTGAAAATAAGACAAAAAGAATTATTTTTAAGATTTTTTCTAATTTATTTAAAAAATCTGCTAATTCAGTATCAATTTTAATATGTGGCTTTTCTTTTGGATTCCACGCGTCAGCTACAAAATTTGTTGGCGAGCGACCAATAGGAAAAACAGTTATTGTTTCAACGCCGTTTTCATCTACATCCTTAAATGAAACGCTTATAGTATCAAAATTGCGAATTACTTCTGTGTTAAAAACATTAGAATTACACACTTTTTCAATGCCTGTATCATTGTTAATTACATTACTATCGTAAGACCTAAAAGAAGTGGTATCATAGCGTAAAATAAACCATGTGCAATCTTTATACTTTTCGCTATTCACTCTGCAAGAAAAACAAGAGTTACAATTTACCTTACCACAATTAACATCATACTTATCAATTAAATATTGTTTAGAAAAATCATCAACAGATTTAGTATTTAAATCATTTAAATCAATTTGTTGAAAATGCTTAAAAACAATTTTTTCTCCTGTCAAAACCTCGTAATAATCATTATTCCAAAATTTTTCCCAGGCATTACAAAGCTCATAAGTATATAATTTATCTGATGTCATTTCAACATTAAATGTTTCATTATGATAATGATTGCGCCCAATAGGACTAAACAAATCATCATTCCAATTATGCGCCTCAATATATGCTAAGATTTCTTCGCCCCATACGGAAGTTTTTAAAAATGTTGTTACATCATCCGAATAAAAAACAAATTTAATAGGTGAGCTAATTTCATCATTTGGAGCACCGATTGTATCAGGAATCAATTGCAAATTTGGACTATCAGACCATTTATAACCAACATAATAATCGTTTGGATTTAATAAACGCTCTGTGTCCCAATAAATATAGTCTTCCAAAGCTTCGGCATTCGCACTATAACGATAATAATCATAGATGAAATCGTTATAAGGAAAATATTGATTGTACAATACAGAATATTCAAAATTAAAAGATGGTATATTTACCCACTTAGAATAAAAAGCGTCTCTAATGTCAACATCATCTACTACTAAAGCATTTTGAGTTAAATATGTATACCATTCTACATTCATAGAATAAATACTGCCATACAACTTTAAAAGCTCATTTGATACAGGAAAATATATTGATTGAATGTCGGTATATTTATCAACGCCCTCAGTATCTACACGATAAAATGTATGGAAGGCATCCATTTCAAGAGTTGTTAAATCTTCAAACGAGCAATTTACAAAACCGCTTTTATCTGTGAAAAATTTAAATTCTTTTCCAGCTATAAAATATGTTGCGTTGCTTTCATTAGGAAACATAATTTCAAAATCTGCTAACCTATAAAATCTATCTATATCCTCAGACAAATTGTTTTTTATATCAACTCTATACTTTAAAATTAGAGCATTTGTATAATCAGGCGTTTCAGCAGTATAGCCATATGTAGTTATTAAAGAAATATTTCTTTTAAGATATTCATTTTGCGTAGTATCATTTTCGCTTGTATAAAATGCCAAGCTTAATTTATCAAATTCAGTATTTTTTACAATAACTTTCATAGATGGATTATAAACATAAAAATATAATTCCTTATTTCCCTCGACATCTTCACTTTCCATAGCAGATATGAAATAAAGCTTTTCATCTGTTTTGTTTTTTGGATAATCTTCAACACTCATTTGCCTGCCATAAACAAATTGAAAATCATATTCAATACTTGTTTTGGATAAATCTTGATAACTTAATTCCGTATTGCTATTTGAGGCAAAAACACTTAAAGGAAAAATAGATAAAAGCATTATTAAACAAAAGAAAAGTGATAATATTCTTTTTTTCAAAATAGCACACCTCTTTCTTAAAAAGCCGTGAAAACTGTATTCTCACGGCTCTTATAATTAATAATTAATCGTTGCTAAAAACATAGAATTTGCCGGCTTCGTCATCATCAACTAAAACAGGCTTAAATGTAGTATCAATTTCCTCACCGTCACATACTACAATATAAATTGTATATGTAGCTTCTGCTTCAATCTTGAATGTCTCACCCTTAGAGCTATCGACAATAACAGATTTATCGTTTGTTGAATCAACAGCCTTTAAATAATATGTCTTATCATCAATGCCCTTAGCTTCACAAGATAGTGTATATTCATCAGCCTTTAAGGTTACTGAACAAACCTCAATCTCTACATCATTATCAGTTTCATTTTCTCCTGTAATAGCAATAACGCCATCATCATTAACCTCAACCTTTAAGCCGTTTTCCTTATAGCCATCAAGCGTTGAAACATAATTATCCACATTGATTAGGTTATCTTCATTAACCTCGCGCAACTCAAAATCATTGAAGCCGTCAGATACTACGCCTACGATACCAAGAACCGCAGCACAAACTAAAATACAAATACCAATAGTACCTAATGTATTCTTTAAATTCTTTTTCTTAAACATCTTTAAATTCCTCTCTTTTTATAAAAATTCACACTAAACAAACTTTAAAACTAAACAAAGCAGAGCAAATTAATCACCACTCCCCTCAGATATTTAAAATACCACCTTTTAAAACTTTAACATTTTAATTTTCAAGCTTTACCCATCAGCTTTAGGAAAATGTTGTTTCAAAAGATGGTATATATGTATTATTTATTGCCTTGTTTTAACTTTAAAATTTGAACAAGAATTTGCAAAGAAGCCTTATCGCTATCTCTTTGAGTTTTTAATTGATAAGAATATTTTATTCCGTCATCAATAACAAAAACCTCAACTAAAATTGATTTAATAACTCCACCGTCTTCTGTCTTAAACTCACTGAAAACAATCGCGCCGTCAACGGTATCTAAATCTCCGTAGATAATATTTAAAAGGTCATACGCGCCATTATCCTTAGGAACAAGTGAAATATCCTTTTGCTGACCACGAATCAACGCGTGTATATGATAAGAATACAGCTTAACACCGTCCTTTTCACCAAAACATTCCCTTGTAACCTTTACAAGAAGCTCGTTTGTTTCCGCAGCTACATTTTCTTTAACCTCTGCTTGCATTTCTTTACTTTGCTTTTCTGCCATTTTTAACCTCTTTCTGCCTTTCGGCTATAAAATATTTATTTTACTTTAGCTCTACGCTAAAGCTTTGAACTATTCAATTTCTGTCGGAAGCATTCGAATATGAGCAACATAACCTAAAAGAAAATCCCCGGTTATATGAAAGCTTAAAACCCTATCTGTTTGAAAAGCTCTGTAATGTACCGATTCAAGAAACTTATTCACCGTTCCATTAAATTGCATTTTCTTTTCATATGACGATAAGTCAAAATCAATTATAACGCCAGGCTTCAAACAAGCTACTAAATCACATAATTTCATCTGCGCCATATTTCTACCTCTTTCAGACTCCTAAAATTGCTCATAGCGTGATACTATATAAGAAAAAATAAAAACAATTGGAGGTTACCACGCTATGAGCCGATAAGGAGAAAAATATGAAAACCTCAAAATTAAAAAAATCTATCTTGAATAAAGCTTTTTTATATTTGCTTTATCCAAAATAGATTATAAACTTTTTAAATGGATAAAATAGTAAAAAAATATCTTGACAATCATAATAAAGTGTGGTAAAATTCTAATGTAAATATATAAAAATATATATTTGGAGGTAAAAATGAAATATATTGCTCCACAATATAGCAACGAGCTTGCTATGTCAAACGATATTATTACAGATTCTATCGTTGCAACACAAACACACTCAAACGGTGTAATTGAAAACACAGTTAATGTGTACAGTGGTGAGGGAGAAGAGAAGACTTTTGTTGGTCAAAAGTCAAGCTTCGAGTTCTCAGTAAACAAATTCTTTGGTTCAAACGAATAAGACAGTTTAAATAAAACCGAAAATTTAAAAAGCCGATGGTAACATCGGCTATTTGTCGTTAGCCGTAGTATACCCAGTCGAACTCGTCTGTAACGCAAAATATGTGGCATCTTCCAACAGATAAAGACTTGCCATATTTTATATGTCTACGCCTTTCTCTATTGAAATCTGCTCACCTATTTTGTGTTGCAGATTGCTTCGCAAATTTCGAGCGAATAAATAGAGTATTAGACAAGACAAAAAAGCGATGTCGATTAAAAAATCGGCGAGGTTTTTTCGCCATAGTATAATGCTTTATTTATCGCTCCAAATCGAGTTCGATTGGATATACTACGGCTAAGCAAAACGAATTAAACTAAATCAATAAAACCCGACAGGCAAAATCCTGTCGGATTTGATTATTTATAGGATATTTGCATAGAACCAAACTGTTTTAATAATGCATCTTGACGATAATATACACGATAATTTGTGATGATATATCATTGCTTGCGCAATGAATAAAAAGATATTTTCGCTTTTAACAGATGGATTTGAACCCAAATCACGCCGAAAGGCGTGTATATCATCGATGCAGAGCATCGTATATCCTCAACGGCTTGCTGTTGTATATCATCATTGCGAAAGAGGATACAGCCAGCGGCTGATGATATACACCTTCGGTGATGAGATACACGCTTACGCGTGATGATATACCATTGCTTTCGCAATGGATAAAAAATTCGACAAGTTGAAACTTGTCGAATTTTTGGCCTGCCCGATAGGATTCGAACCTACGGTCTCAAGAGTCGGAGTCTTGTGCATTATCCGGCTATGCTACGGGCAGATTTTAAATAAGTATAGCACAAAAAATAAAAAAAGTAAATATTATTAAAAAAATATTTGATTTTATATATAATATATGCTACAATAGAGCCAAGAGATTAAAATCATAATCAACTAAATAGTTAGTTGAGCTGAAAAGGAGAAAAAACAATGCTTACAGACATTGAAATTGCGCAAGGCGCAAAATTGGAGCATATTTCCAAAATCGCCGAAAAAATCGGACTTTTAGAGGAGGAATACGAGCCTTACGGAAGATATAAGGCAAAAATCACTGATGAGTTTTTATCAAGAATGGCAGACAAGCCGGACGGAAAGCTTATCCTTGTTACCGCCATCAACCCAACACCTGCAGGCGAGGGAAAGACAACAACAACAGTAGGTCTTGGTATGGCTATGAGTAAGCTTGGTAAAAACGCAATCATCGCGCTTCGCGAGCCCTCATTAGGACCTGTTTTCGGAGTTAAAGGCGGAGCAGCAGGCGGCGGCTATTCTCAGGTTTTACCTATGGAGGATATTAACCTTCATTTTACAGGCGACTTCCATGCAATCACAACTGCAAACAATCTGCTTAGCGCAGTAATTGACAACCATATCCAACAGGGCAATGCTCTTGGTATCGATCAAAGAAGAATTTTATTCCCAAGAGTTCTTGATATGAACGATAGAGCTTTAAGAAATGTTGTTATCGGTCTTGGCGCAAAGGTTGACGGCGTTCCGAGAGAAGACCATTTTATGATTACAGTTGCCAGCGAAATTATGGCTATTCTTTGCCTTAGCGAATCAATTGCAGATCTTAAAAACAGACTTGGCAAAATCTTAGTTGCATATAAATATGACGGTAGCCCCGTGTATTGTAGCGACCTTGGAGTCAACGGCGCAATGGCAGCGGTATTAAAGGATGCGTTAAAGCCAAACCTTGTTCAAACACTTGAAAATACACCTGCTCTTATCCATGGCGGACCGTTTGCAAATATTGCTCACGGCTGTAACTCAGTAAGAGCTACAAAGTTAGCTCTTAAATTGGGCGATTACGCTATTACAGAAGCAGGCTTCGGCGCAGACCTCGGAGCTGAAAAGTTCTTTGATATCAAGTGCCGTTTTGCTAACCTTAA
>JAFQAM010000055.1 GCA_017416885.1 Clostridia bacterium
CTATGCAAACGAGGTTTTAACTCATCTCGGTGATTCAATTAAGGGTAAGACTGTTGCTGTTTCCGGCTTCGGTAACGTTGCATGGGGTGTATGCGAAAAGGTTACAGAGCTTGGCGGTAAGGTTGTAACAATCTCAGGTCCTGACGGATACATCTATGACGAGGACGGTATCACAACAGAGGAAAAAATCAACTTTATGCTTGAAATGCGCGCTTCCTGCCGTAACAGAGTACAGGATTACGCAGATAAGTTCGGTGTTCCATTCTTTGCAGGTCAAAAGCCATGGGGCGTTAAGGCTGATATCTTAATGCCATGTGCTACTCAAAATGAGGTTGGTATGAAGGAAGCTGAGCAAATCGTTGCTAACGGCGTTAAGTACTATGTTGAGGTTTCTAATATGCCTACAACAAACGAGGCAGTTGCATACTTAAAGGCTAACGGCGTTATCGTTGCTCCATCAAAGGCAGTTAACGCAGGCGGTGTTGCAGTTTCAGGTCTTGAAATGTCGCAAAACTCAATGAGATATAGCTGGAGCGCAGAAGAGGTTGACGAAAAGCTTAAGGGCATTATGAAGAACATCTTCACAAACTCAATTAAGGCAGCTAACCAATACGGTCTTGGCGACGACTTAGTTGCAGGCGCTAACATTGCAGGCTTTATTAAGGTTGCAGAGGCTATGCTTGCACAAGGCGTGGTATAATATCTAAACTTTAAATTTATAAATAAATAGCCAAAATCTCCTTGAACAGATGATTTTGGCTATTTTTAATAGACATTTTTTTAATAAATAGTAAATATTAACTAAAATATTAATTTTAAGTGTTGATTTTTGTATAAGTTTATGATAGAATAACAATAGCGAAATATGCACAAAATTCATAGGAGGTTAAGAATGAAAAAGTTTTTCGCATTATTACTTGTAGTGCTTATGCTTGTTCCATTTATTATGGCGTGTGATGATGGTCCTGATACAGACACAAATAGCACACCTACACAAAATACGAACACAGATACAAGCAAGCCAAGTGATACAAACACAAGCACAGGCACCGACACAGATGTTCCTGGTGAACCAACTGACAAAAAAGATGTTGATGCTGAAATGACAAAATACAACGGTTCAACAGTAAACATCATGGCTGCTCCTTGGAGTAACGGTGAAGCTGGCGCACCTTGGTCACAGGTTGAGCTTTCAGTAGTTAACTGGGACGAATCAGGTAACGGCTGGGGTATTACAATCAACAACGGTGTTATGGAAAGAAAAGAGTACATTGAAAATACATACGGTGTATCTCTTAACTGGATTAACTGCGGTGGCTCAAGTATGCTTAACAAGCTTACACAGGCTGCTATGAACAAGGGCCAGGTTGGTGAGGAAATTATCCATATCGCAATGCCACACGTATTCGAGGCTATGCAGATTGTAGTTGATGATGCTGTTTATGAAATGGGCAGTGACTATATCAACTTTGATGCTGAATATTTCAGCCAAGAATCAGTAGAGCAATACACACTTGCAGGTCATACATTCTTTGCAGGCGGTGATATCAGCTTCCTTGATGAGCAAACTGCTTATGTTCTTTTCTTCAACAATGCTGTTGCTGAGGAATTCAAGGGCGCATTCCCAAATCTCTACGAAGCTACACTTAATGGCACATGGACAATCGATACATTATATGACTTATCCGGTTCAGTAAGTGAGAACTTAGACGGTAAGGATGAGTACACAGATGCAGATAAGTACGGTCTTGGTACAAATCAGCTTGACTGCTACTTCCAATACTTTGGTGTATACCAAGTAGGTAAGAGCAAGGATTCTGAGGGCAACGAGGTATTCGCTCTCACAATTGAAAACGATAAGGTTTCTCAAATCGTTGATAAGATGCTCTTTGCTACAAAGAATCAAGACTCCATTAGAACAAGTTGGTCTGGCGGATACGGCGCGCTTGGCGAAGCATTTGGACAAAACAGACTTTTATTCTATCACGAAGTACTACAAAAAGTTTTTAACATTGATGAAAACACAAACTATGGTATTCTCCCATTCCCTAAGCTTTCTACAGATCAAACAAGATACTATGTTCCTGGTGCACAACAGGCTACAATCGTATGTATTCCAAGAGCTACTGATGACAGAGTTCTTTCTGAGTGCATGGTAGAAATCCTTGCTAAGACAGCAAGCGAGTATATTATGCCTGCTTATACACAAGCTATCAGAGAGCGTCTCAATGAGGACTATGTTGATGATGCTATGGAAGTTATTGAAAAGCAAATTTATCCTAACCTTATGTTCGATATCGGCTATATGTACGGTCGTTTCGGCGGTGACGGTAGCGGTCTTGTAACAGACTCTATCCAAGCCGAAGCTATTGCAGGCAACATCAATAACTTTGCAAATGCTGTGCTTCAAGGCAAGACACAGGCTGAAAAATTGCTTGGTGACTGGTCTTATGCATATAATGTTTATGTAGACGAGTATTAATACCTTTTATATGAAAAGCCTATCCTTTTGGATAGGTTTTTCTGTTTTTTTGTGCAAATTCTATTGAAAAATTTATATATAAATGATATACTATTTTATATAAAATCTTAGGAGAATATTTATGTCTATTATATTTAATGAAGAAAATAAAATTTTTACACTACAAACCAAGTCCTCAAGCTATCAAATGAAGGTTGACTCATATGGCTTGCTTGTTCATACCTATTACGGTAAAAAAATTCCTATTTGCGATATGTCATATAATTTTGAAAACGGCTATTATTTATCTTTTTCACCGTATGATGCAATTGCACAGCCTTGGAATCCTCATTCTGTTGATATGTTACCACAGGAGATTTCAACCTACGGTAATGGCGATTTCAGGGAAAGCGCAATTAATGTGCGACAAGCAGACGGTTCTCTCGGACTTGAATTAAGATACGATTCTTATAAAATTGAAAAAGGAAAGTATTCCTTGCAAGGCTTACCATCATTTTATGGCGAAAATGCAGAAACTCTTGTAATCACCTTAAAGGACAAGGTTTACGATATATATGTTCATCTTTACTACGGTATTTTTGAGGAATATGATCTTATTACAAGAGCGTATAAGGTAGAAAACAAGACAAACAGTGCTATAAATCTTGAAAAAGCTATGATAAGCCTTGACTTTTTCAACGGTGATTTTGATTTGGTTACCTTCCACGGTAAGCATATGAAGGAAAGAATGCTTCAAAGAAATGAGGTTTTCTACGGCACATCAAGCGTGGGAAGCTCAAGAGGCGCTTCAAGCCATATGCAAAATCCCTTTGCTATTTTGTGCGATACAAACGCTAATGAGGAATACGGAAGCGTTTATGGCTTTGGTTTAGTTTATAGCGGAAACTTCTTGATTTCTGCATCTAAATCTCAAAATAGAAGCACAAGAGTCAATGTTGGTATAAATCCTGAAAACTTTAACTTTATACTTGAAGCGGGCGATAGCTTTGTAACTCCTGAAGTGGCTATGGTATATAGTAATGAAGGCTTTGGTAAAATGTCAAGATGCTATCACAAGGCGATAAGAAACAATCTGTGCCGAGGAAAATTCAAGACCGCAAGACGCCCTGTATTAATCAATAACTGGGAGGGCACATACTTTGATTTCAATGCCGATAAGCTTGTTGCTATGGCAAATGATGCTTCAAAAATTGGCATTGAGCTATTTGTAATGGATGACGGCTGGTTTGGTAAGCGCGATAATGACCTTTCTGGGCTTGGCGATTGGACACCTAACGAAAAGAAGCTTCAAGGCACTTTAAAGGAGCTTGGCGATAGAATTAATGCAACGGGAATGAAATTCGGTATTTGGTTTGAGCCTGAATGCATTTCTGCTGATAGCGACTTATACAGAGCGCATCCTGATTATGCATTCCAAATGCCAAATAGAGTGCCGTCTGAAAGCAGAAATCAGCTTGTTCTTGATATGTCACGCAAGGAAGTAAGAGATAATATTTATAATCAGCTCGAAAAGGTCTTAAATAGCGCAAATATTTCATATGTGAAATGGGACTTTAACAGACACATTTCTGACCTTTACAGTGTTGCTTTACCAAAGGACAGACAAGGCGAAGTATTCCATAGATACATTTTAGGCTTATATGAGCTTCTTGAAAGAATTACAGCCAATTTCCCTGACATTCTTTTTGAAAGCTGCTCAGGCGGTGGCGGTCGCGTTGATATGGGTATGCTTTATTATATGCCACAGGTTTGGACAAGTGATAACAGTGACGCCATTGACCGCCTTGAAATTCAGTACGGCACATCCTTTGCTTATCCCGTATCTGCAATGGGTGCTCATGTTTCAACTGTTCCAAATCACGGCAACGCAAGAGTGACACCGCTTAAAACAAGAGGAATAGTTGCATATTTTGGTACATACGGAGTGGAGCTTGATATTACAAAGATGACTGATGAGGAAAAAACTGAAATTCAACGACAAATTGTTGAATTTAAGGAATACTATGACCTTATTCAGTATGGCGAGTATTATAGACTCCAAGGACCGTTTGATTCAACTAAATTCTATACTGTATGGGAGGTTGCTAAAGAGGATGGAAGCGAAGCATTAGTAGCCTCTGTACGCAACAGAAACGAAGCAGGCTTTGTCCACGAAATTATTAAGCTAAATGGCTTGATCCCGGATAAGTTCTATAGAATTAATAACTCCGAAAAGCTATATTCAGGCGCAGCTCTAATGGAGCACGGATTAAAAATGGAATATGATTTCTTTGCATATCCTGCAAGACTTTATCATATTACCTTAGCCGAATAATAAAAATAATCCACACAATTTTGTGTGGATTATTAAGTATTATATGTTACCGTTGAGGTATTGCTCCTCTAACTTTTTATTAAATTCCTCTGCTGTATTATAGCCCATTTTCTTAAGACGCTGATTCATTGCAGCGATTTCAAGAATAACCGCAAGGTTTCTACCAGGACGAACAGGGACTGTAATAGCAGGGATGTTAATACCGAGAATTTCGACGGTTTCATTGTCAAGTCCCATTCTGTCATACAGCTTTCCCTCAACCCAAGGCTCAAATTTAATTACAAGCTGAATTTTTTCCGTTTCCTTAACCGCGCCCGCACCGAAAATTCTTTGAACATCAATTATTCCAATACCGCGAAGCTCCATATAGTGCTTTATAATGCTTGGCGCTTTGCCTACAAGTGTTTTTTCTGAAACTCTGCTTATTTCAACTGCATCGTCAGCAATTAAACGGTGACCTCTTTTGATCAGCTCAATAGCCGTTTCACTTTTGCCGATACCGCTATCTCCTAAAATCAAAATAC